>JAZNHK010000146.1:0-6616 GCA_045576915.1 Acutalibacteraceae bacterium | reverse complement strand
AAGAGATATGTTGACAGAGTTGAAGATGTAACAAAGGTTACTGTATATTCAAATCTTCCCGAGGTTGAGCTTTTTGCAAACGGCAAGAGTCTCGGCAAACAGACAAGTGATGTTCACTTCTTCTATTTCGATGTTCCCAATGTTGGCGAAACAGAGCTTGTTGCGGTAGCAGGTGATTTCACTGATACGTCAAAAATCCGCAAGGTTGAAAAATTCAACGATGCTTACAGACTTCGTGAAAAGGGTGCAGTTCTTAACTGGTTTGACATTGAAGAACCCGAGGGATATTTCTCACTTAACGATAAAATGAGTGACATTATGGCTTCCGAAGAGGGCAGACAGCTCTTTATGGGGCTTATGGCAAACGCTATGAAGAACCACGGCGATAAGTCAATGATGGGCGATATGGGCGCAGAAATGCTCTCAGGACCTATGATGCAGATGATGGGTGGTTTCACTGTTCTACGTCTTATGAACCTTATGGGTGCTGCAAACCTCCACTTCACAAAAGAAGAACTTCTACAGTTAAATTCGGCACTCAATAGAATTAAAAAGTAAAAAACAAACGCCTCTTGCTTTTTTTGCAAGGGGCGTTTTTGTGTGTAGGAGTATGGTTAACAGTGAGTTGTTCAGGGGCTTAGGTTGGCTGTGAAAAATAATCATGTCGCTGTATTTTTTGCATTTAGGCACGATTTTTTGCATTTTGACCTTTTTATGTAAAAAGTCTCTTGTATTAATGTAAAATATAATTTAAAAGAGCTGATTATATGATTATAATTTACTTTTCAAAACTTGGAGAAGTATATGTGTTTGTTAACAGAATGT
This sequence comes from Acutalibacteraceae bacterium, assembly GCA_045576915.1. Classification (GTDB taxonomy): domain Bacteria; phylum Bacillota; class Clostridia; order Oscillospirales; family Acutalibacteraceae; genus DTU089. The sequence goes on along the minus strand of JAZNHK010000146.1, from coordinate 5,791 downwards.
TCACATTTTCAACATAGTGAAGGGAAAAGGATAATATAGAATTAATTACAGGAGTGATGGTATGAAAAAAATATTGGCTGTATTGCTTAGTTTCAGTATTATTTTTTCGAGCTTAAGCACAGTTTCTGCACTTGAAATAGAGTTGCCTAAAAGTCTTGATGGCTTTACTGCAGAAGTTTCAGCTATGATTAAGGAATATGACGAAATTGTCTTAGCAGAAGAACCTGTGTTTTTTACTGCAGCTGATGAAGAATCGAAAGATGATATTTATGACACTAACAGATTGATTGTTAAATCATCGAAAAAAATAGATACTCTTAATTCCATAAAGTGTGTTAGCGGTTATAATGACCTGTATATTTTGCAGTTTGCAGATGATGAAGACTGCGATGAAGCCTTGGAATATTATTCATCACTCGAGTGTGTTAAGTATGTTCAAGAAGATGGTGTTTTTTCTGAAAGCACCGTAACTGAAACTGAGATGGATTTTGAAGAAGCGGCCATCGGAACTTCTTCTCAATATCAATCTGATTTGTTTGGTTACACAAATGCAAAAAAGAATATGGGTTCAGCGGAGGTAACAATTGCAGTTGTTGATACAGGTGTTCAGAATGACCACGAATATCTTGCAGGACGAGTTATACCCACAGGCTTTGACAGTGTTTATAATGAATCCTGTTATGATAAAAGAGGACACGGAACTCATGTTGCCGGTATAATTGTAGCAAATACAAAATCCAATGTTAAAATTAAGCCTTATAAGGTTATTGGTGATGATGGAACAGGTACAGATACACAGCTTTATCTTGGTATTCAAGCAGCTATTGAAGATGGTGTTGATATAATCAACCTCAGCCTTACAAGAAAAGGTGAAAGTGAAATTGTTCACGAGGCTGTAAAAAATGCTTACAATGCCGGTATTACCGTTGTTGCCGCCGCAGGCAACGATAACGAAAATCTTAACGAGACATTCTACACTCCTGCTTGTTTCGATGAAGTAATTTGTGTTGTTAACATTGATTCAAGTAAAAAACGTTCAAGCACATCAAACTGGAGATATAATGATACTTTATCAGCGCCCGGTGTTGATATTTTAAGCTCCTACATAAACAATACTTATAAGGTTATGTCGGGTACGTCTATGGCAGCGCCCTTTATTTCCTGCTGTGTTGCTTATTTGTTAGCATCAGGGGACTATTATTCACCCGATGAAGCTTATAATACCTTGTATGCAAATTCCAAAGTGGGTGCAACGGCAAGCATTCATTATGTTGTACCAGGAGATGTTATAAGTATTAAATCTACCTGTGCAGCTCCTGTTTTTTCGTATGACACTTGTGATTTCGGCGGTTATTTAGATGTGGAATTGACCTGCAGTACTCCCGGAGCTACAATAATGTACAGAACATCCGATATGAATGACAATACATACTATGAATACACGGGGCCCATTCGTATCGAAAAAACCAAAAGCTTCAGCGCGTATGCATACTGTGATAATCTGAAAAACAGTAGCTCAGTATCAGCCACTTACACAAAGGTGAAGGTGGATGTAAATACCTTGGTGCTTGATGAAAATGGCGTTCTTGTAGGCTATACAGGTACTGATACTGCTGTAACAGTTCCTGATTATGTTAACGGTAATTGTGTTACGGGAGTTTCCTCCTCAGCCTTTTCAGGTAACGAGGCAATAACAGATATAATCTTGGGACAGTATGTTACCATAATAGAAGACGGAGCATTCAAGGATTGTAGTGCCCTTGCGTCTGTTTCAGCTATTGCCTGCACGAAAATTGGTGATGAGGCATTCAGTGGCTGTAGCAGTCTTAAAACCTTATCGGCAAGTGTTGTTACATCAGTTGGCAATAAAGCCTTTTATGGCTGCTCTGCTCTTACAAAGCTGACTTTGAGTAAATTAACAGCTCTTGGTGAGCGGGCTCTTGAAGGCTCGGGTATGACTACATTTTCTGCAACAAAGCTTCAGACTATCGGAAGCTATGCCTTCACAGGAACACCTGTTAAAAGTCTTACCCTTTCAAGTGTTACTACAATAGGCGCAAATGCCTTTGAAAACTGTCAGAGCCTTTCTACTGTAGCCTTCGCTGCTGCTACCTCTGTAGGTGATGATTGCTTTAAGGGCTGTGATAAATTAACAAGCGTTACCTTTAATAAATTAAAAAGTATTCCCGAGAATATGCTTGAAGGCAAAGCCTTGCTGACTACTGCAAAATTCGCAGTAGCTACCAGTGTAGGTGCTTACGCATTTTATGGCTGCTCTTCCCTTGCTTCTCTTACATTAACTAAGGCTACCGATATCGGTGATTATGCTTTTTATGGCTGTAGCAGTCTGTCTTCCTTTACTTTTACAAAGGTTACATCCGTTGGTGCTTATGCCTTTTCGGGAACAGGACTCGGAAGCGTTGTATTGCCAAATAATCCCACCTCACTCGGAGAAATGGCATTTTATAATTGTAATAATCTGAAATCAATTGAGCTTACATACGCTGAGAGCTTCGATACACAGGAGCTTGTGGGGGCTGACGGTCTTGAATCACTTATTCTTCCGAGGGTAACTGCATTTGGATTTAATGGTGGTAGCTTTGCTGAGGCTTTCCCTGAATTAAAGCAGTTTGATAATAATATGGGTATATCTGAAATACCTGATAGCTTTTTTGAAGGATGCTCAAAGCTTGAAGCAGTAGCATTCCGTTATTATGTTTATGTTATCGGCGCAAATGCCTTTAAGGGAACATCAATAAGCGAGGCTGTGTTCCAGGAAGCTCATACCTTCGGAGAAAATTGCTTTGCAGACATTCCCACTCTTGAAACAGTTACCTTGAATAAATTCGGCAGTGATGACGATTTTTCAATTTTTGCAGGCTCAGAAAACATCAGGTCAATTCAGATGAATAATCTGACAGTACTGCCCGAGGACTTCAGGTGTCTTGAGCTGTTCGGGTCTATTGCTCATTTTAATGCACATATTGTTAATGTTCCTGATTACGCCTTTAAGGATTGCTCGGAGCTGACAAGCTTTACATTTACCTTTACCGAGACAGTGGGCAAAGAGGCGTTTATGGGTACAGCCCTGAATTCTATTGTCAACTCTAATTATGTTACAATAAAACAGGGTGCCTTTGAAAACTGTGAAAGCCTTGAAAAAATCAGTTTACCCAAAATCAAGGAAATTGATTTTAGTGTGTTTAAAAACAGTACGGCTAATATTACTGAATTGAATTTACACAGTGCTACAACAATTACAGATTCAAGTGTGGAAGACTTTGATTTTAAAGAATTCACAAGTCTGAAAACTGTTGACATCAGCTCTGTTGAGGTGATTCCTGACCGATTCTTTAAGTCATGCACGCTCCTTGAAAATGTGACATTGAATAAATGCACTGAAATAGGCGATGAGGCGTTTGACGGTTGTACAGCTCTTTCTACTGTTACCTTAAATAATGTTACAAGCATTGGCGAGAGTGCATTCAGAGGTTGTGTTGGTCTTGAAACTGTTGAAGCAGAATGCGCTACAACCATTGGTAATAATGCCTTCGATGGCTGTGTTGGTCTTAAAACGGTTGAATTAGAATGTGCCACAACCATTGGTGATAAAGCATTCAATGGCTGCACAGCTATCGAAGCCTTTAAGGCTGATATGGTTACGGAGTTTGGTTTCGCATCCCTTGAAGGATGGCAGAATTTAAAAACTGTTTCATTCAATTCCTTGCTTGAGTTCCCCGTTGACAGTAATAATAGCCTTGATATACCGGGTATTGATAACATTGAAAGCTTTAGTGCCGACAGTGTTACCGTTATTCCTGCAGGCTTTCTCAGAGACAAAGCAAAGCTTACCAAAATATCCTTTAAGGCTGCTACAAAAATCGGGGACTACGCCTTTTATGGTACAGGGATAAACAGCATTTCATTCTCTAATGTAACCGAGGTTGGTGAATACTCATTTGCAGATTGCAAATCTCTTGAACACATTGATTTAGCTTCCTTAACTGTGCTTCCTTTGAATGCATTTGAAGGCTGCGATGCTGTTGAGTATATGAGTCTTGGTAAGATTACCGAGCTTATTATCGGTGAGGATGGCTCGACCTATGTCAGCGATAAGCCGTTGCTTGAAAGCTTTTCGGCCAATCGGGTCAAGGTGATTCCGGAATCTTATTTTGAAAACAAAACCAATTTGAAAAATGTTTTTTGTAGTGGAGCTGTCACAATCGGTGAGCGCGCTTTTATGAATTCGCGCTTAGAAAATGCGTCTTGTAGTAGTGTGGAAAATATAGGCGAATATGCTTTTTACGGAAGCAGACTTGCTTCAATCAGTTTATCTGCTATCAGAGAAATAGGTGATTATGCTTTTGCTAAATGTAGATATCTCAAAGATGTTTCCTTATCCAATAAAACAGGTAACATTTCATTAGGCAAATATGCTTTTGAAAATGCTAATGGATTATCAACTGTTACATTAAGGTTTAAGGATGTTGAACTACCGGAGGGCTGTTTTAAAAACTGCAGTAATTTATATCAAATTAGTTATGATAGCACTACTGATATAGCTGATTTAAAATATATTGGCGACGAAGCCTTTTATGGTTGCAATATTATGAGGATTTGTAATTTGGACCTCACGGATGTTGAGTATATCGGTAAAAATGCTTTGGTTGGAATCAGTAATAGTTGGGGCATAGAGGTAGATAAATTGATTTTGCCAAACCTGAAATTTGTGGATGAAGGTGGGTTCGGTGGCTTAAAAAGCGTAATATCAGTTTCTTTCGAGAATGCCGAGGTAATAAGAGATATTCCCGAATGTGAATATGTTGTAATCGGTTCTGATATTGAAGAATTCAGCTGTTCTGATACAACTGAAACGGTTATCTGTGGCTATGAGGATAGTGTTGTTGAACAATTCTGCAACGACAATAATCTCAGCTTTAAAAAATATAATTCAACAGAGCCTGTAAGATTTAATGTTGAATCTGTTGTTACGGGGTATAATACAAGACTCAGCTTTGAGGCTATGGGCTTTGACCTTTCATATAAATGGTACGCCTGCAACAATCCTGACAGAAGTGATGCAGTGCAGATAGAAACCAACACCTCAGAGCCGAATAAAATTGACCCTGTAAAATTATTCAAAAAAAGCAAAGAGGAAAATAAATATAAATATTTCTTCTGCGTTGCAACAAGCACTGAAAATGGTAATGTGCTTGATATCTTCAGCACACTTTCAAAAAATCTTTTTGCAACCATCAGGGGAACTGTTGATACATTTATTGACTACAACAAAGGCTTGGTTATTACTGACAGCCTTGATAATATCAACACAATTGACAACATTCTCGTTGTAGATGGTGATATTAAGATAACACCTTCTTATTCAAATGGCGTTGATAATTGCTATGGCACAGGCTCAAGAATTGATATTCTGAATGGCGAAGATGTTGTTATGAGTGAGACTCTTATAGTTCTTGGCGATATAAACGGAGATGCCGTTGTTGATGTTCTTGATGTTGCAGAAATTGAAAAAGCTTCCAATGATGATTTTAACGGTATTACATCTTATGAGAGTGAACTTGCCGCTGATGTGAACAGAGATGAGTTTATAGATGAATATGATTATCAGGCAGCAGTCAATAAAGCACTTGCCTGAGTGTTTGTTGGGTAGCTCTGAAAAAAAACAAAGCTCTTTGCGAAAGCAAGGAGCTTTGTTTTTTTTAGCCACCAGTCGCCAGCCACCAGCCACCAGTCGCCAGCGTTTAGCTGTTAGCAAATAGCAAATAGCAAT
>JAZNHK010000145.1:0-4903 GCA_045576915.1 Acutalibacteraceae bacterium | reverse complement strand
CCCGTTAATGAAATGAAGGATGAAGCCAGGAAATTCGCAAAATTCTTTGGTTGCAAAGGTTATGCGTTCCCTGTAAGCTTTGGAAGTCGGAGGCCAAGCGGTCTTAGGAAGACAACCCAGTCAGGCAACTCCTTGGCTCACAGAACGACATGGCTACGATCCGACTTCCCGTTAATGAAATGAAGGATGAAGCCAGGAAATTCGCAAAATTCTTTGGTTGCAAAGGTTATGCGTTCCCTGTAAGCTTTGGTCCTAAAGCTCTTGATGTTTATAGTCAGCCGGATTGTAAAGAGCACGGAATCCTTTTCCTCGGTCAGAAGAGCCATGCTGCTTATGCTTGTATAATACCCATAATGCATTGGTTCTCAACTTATGATAAAGAATATGCTCTGGAAAATTACTATGACTTTGTTCTGAATACTGCGGCATTCTGGGAGGATTATCTAGTTAAAGAAAAGGGGAGATATGTAATCAAGGGGGATGCTGCCCACGAAATTCCTTATTACAGAGGTAAAGACTTTAAATATATCACTCATTTTGGTCAGGTTAATACTATAAATGCCATAAATTCATTAGGACTTGTTAAACTGTTGTTTAATGGTGTTTATGATATGGCAAAGGAACTTCAGCTTAACCCTGAAAAGTATTCTTTATGGGAAGATATTATTGAGCACTTAAGCGATTTCCCAACCTTTATCAAGAAAGGTAAGAAATGCTTCAGATATTCTGATTTTGGTATTCGTTGGAGAGATGATAATACAGTTGGTCTTCAGCATATTTATCCTGCATCACAGATTGGTTTTAATTCCGGCGAAAAGCTTCTGAAAATCGCAAGAAATACCTATTTCATTAACGACAGACGCCTTGATGATAACGGCTCAAATTCATATCTTCCTGCGGGTGCAAGAATTGGTGTTGCCCCCGATTTTCTTATTGAGGGTATTCACAAAAACATCAGGGAGTTCGCCCTTCCAAACAGACTTTTCCGTCATCATGGTGGTGTAATTGAGCATCTTACAACAATTCCTGCAACGATTAACGAAATGCTTATGCAAAGCTATGAAGGTGTTATAAGATTGTTTCCTTGTTGGAATAAAACTGATAATGCTGCTTTCGAGAATCTTCGTGCAGATGGTGCGTTCCTCGTTTCTGCGGAGCTAAAAAATGAAAAGGTTTCCGCTCTTGAAATAAAGAGCCTTAAAGGTAGAAAATGTACTGTTGAGTGTGAAGGTATTAAATCTGTAATCAAAAAGTCAGATAACAAAGAAATTCCTTTTGAAAGAAAAGGCAATACAGTTACCTTTGAAACACAAACATATGCAGAATACGTTTTAATATAAGTCGTTGTAATAATCGTTTAGAAAAAGCACCACCCTGATTTGTAGCGTTGTACAAACCAGGGTGGTGCTTTTGTGTATCAAAGTTATTGGTGATTTGTGTAAGTTTTTTGGTAATACTTTGTGCAATTTAGTTTATTGACACAAGTGATTCATTATTATATAATGTACAATGGTGTTTAATATGAGTGATTTTGCCAAAATCAGTTTTTATTCGGCGAAAAAACTTGTACACTTTGTTAAGAATTTGACTAATTTATCAAGCGGTTTTGTTTGATTTTTTGTATTAAGTGAAAGGTAGGTTTTACTAAAATGGCTTTTTCTCTTAAAGGTATAAAAGTGCCTCACAGAAAAAACACAGCCGGTGCTCCTGCAGAACGAATGGTTGCTGATAAAAAAGTAACACTTTCAACTGCCATGCATATCGGTAGGCCTTCAATTCCCGTTGTTAAATCAGGTGACCATGTGTGTGTTGGAACATTGGTTGCAAAAGAAGCTGAAGGGCTTTCTTCACCTGTTTATTCCAGTGTGTCGGGTAATGTGGCTGCTATTTCTGAACTTTTAATTTCAAATGGTTCAAAAGTTCCTGCAATTGTTATTGAGCCTGATGGCGAAATGACTATTGACGAAAATATTACACCTCCCGTTATTGATGATAAAGATTCTCTCATTACTGCAATTAAAGCCAGCGGTGTTGTTGGTCTTGGCGGTGCGGGTTTTCCAACATACGTAAAATTTGCAACTGATAAAAAAATAGAATACCTTGTTGTTAATGGTGCGGAATGTGAGCCTTATATTACAAGCGATACCCATACAATGCTCCGAAAAGCAGATGATATTGCTTATGCGATTGATATTCTCGTGAAATATTGCAATATAGAAAAGGTTATAATCGGCGTTGAAAAGAATAAACCAGAGGCAATCAAGAAAATGGAAGACCTTGCTTCTAAGAGTAGCAACATAAGTGTTTGTACACTTCCCTCCAGATACCCTCAGGGTGGTGAAAAAGTTTTAGTTTATAGCACCACAGGCAGAAAAATTGGTGCAGGTAAGCTTCCGATTGATGTTGGTTGCGTTGTTTGCAACTGTACAACTCTTGCAATTTTGGGTAATTACTTCAAAACAGGTATGCCTCTTGTTGAAAAGTGCATCACTGTTGACGGTAGTGCAATCAAGAGTCCTAAAAACGTTATAGCTCCCATCGGTGCTACAGTAGGGGATGTAATTGAATTCTGCGGCGGCTTCTCAAGTAATCCAGGTAAGGTCCTTTATGGCGGTCCGATGATGGGTATTTCAATTCCTGATTTGAATCAGCCCGTCCTCAAGCAGACAAATGCTCTTATCGCTTTGAATGAAAAAGATTCTGCACCAAGAAAAGAAACTGCATGTATTCAGTGCGGTACCTGTCTTAGAAATTGTCCTATGGGCATCAGTGCAACTGAGGTTATCAGAGCATACGATAAAGGCGAATATGAACGCCTTGGAAAGTTGGGTTCTGATTTGTGTATGGAATGTGGTTGCTGTGCATTTAACTGTCCTGCAAACCGTCCTCTTGTTCAGATGCATAAATTAGCAAAATCAGCCCTTCGTGAGTGGAAAGAAAAGGAGGCAAAAGCATAATGGAAAATAAACTTCATATTTCCGTATCTCCCCACATTCATGGGAAGAAAACAACTATGGGCATTATGCTTGATGTTATAATTGCCCTCTTGCCTACAACTATTGCAGGTATTATCATTTTTGGCTTGCGTGCCTTGTTGGTTGTTGGTGTTTGTGTGGCAGCGTCAGTTGTTTTTGAACTCCTCTTCAATATTATAACCAAAAGAAAACAGACTATCAGTGATTTGAGTTCAGTTGTAACAGGCTTGATTCTTGCGTTGAACCTTCCTGCAGATGTGCCTGTATGGCAGGCAGTTATCGGTTCTGCTTTTGCAATCATCGTTGTTAAATGTCTTTTTGGTGGACTTGGTAAAAATGTTGTTAACCCTGCATTGACTGCTCGTGTGTTTATGTTGGTTGCATTCAGCTCTCTTGCTCAGGCTTCTTTCCCTGTTGATGCAACTGCAGGTGCAACACCTCTTGTTAGCATTGCTGAAGGCAATGTGCCTGACCTTATGGACCTTTTCCTTGGTAAAACTGGTGGTGCAATTGGTGAAACTTGTTCACTTGCTCTTTTAATAGGTGGCATTTACCTTCTTGTTCGTAAAGTTATTACATGGCAGATTCCTGTTGCATTTATCGGCACAGTATTCGTGTTTAGCTTGTTTGTTCAGGACTTCAATGTTACAACAGCACTTGCAAGCGTGCTTTCAGGTGGTCTTCTTCTCGGTGCTTTCTTTATGGCAACAGATTATGTTACCTCTCCTGAAACACCCTGGGGAAAAATCATCTATGGTGTTATAGCAGGTGTTATTACGGCTCTTATCCGTTTCTGGGGCGTTTATCCTGAAGGTGTATCATTTGCGATACTTCTTGTGAATATTCTCAATCCGTATATAAATTCTCTTACTGCAAGAAAATTGTTTGGAGGAGAAAAGAAATGAAAAAGTATATAAAAAGTGTTATTTCTTTAACTTCTATATGTGCAGTTATTGCGATTCTTCTTTCAATAACTAACTATATAACTGCTCCTGTAATTGCAGAAAATGCTTCTGCTGCAGCTAATGCGGCATTGGTAGTAGTTATGCCCGAGGGTAAAGATTTTGCTCCCGTTGATTTATCTGCTTACGAGCTTCCTGCAACTGTAAATGAAGCATATTCTGAAGCAAGTGGCGGATATGTTATCAAACTTACTACATCAGGTTATGGTAGCGATATGGTAATTATGTGCGGTATCAATGCTGCCGGTGAGATTACAGGTGCTACCTGCCTTTCAAGTAACGAAACCTTAGGCGAAGAAAAAGTCTATGGTGACACAGCAGTTGGCGTAAAACTTGATTCAATTGATGGTCTTGCAACTGTTGCAGGTGTAACAAAAACAACTGAGGGCTATAAAAATGCTCTTAAGGATGCTCTTAATACCGCAGTAATTCTTGGTGGTGGCTCAGTAGATATCAGAAGCGAAGAAGAAATTCTTGCTGATAACCTTAAAGATGCACTTCCCGCAGGAGAAGGCAAATTTACAAAATGGTTTGTAACAGAAAGCCTTACAGATGTTTCTGCGGTTTATATAGCAGATAACGGTGCAGGTTATGTATTCATTTCAGGCGAAGACTTTATCGCAGTTGATGCTGAAGGTAATGTTTTAACAGATGTTTCTGATGATGTTAAATCAGTTATGAGTACAAATGCTCAGGCAGTTGCTTCTTCAGAAAGTACAGAAATTGATATTACCGCTTATGAAAATATGCCCACAGCAATTGATAAAGCATATAAAACAACAAGCGGAAATTATGTGTTTGAGCTTCATGCAGCAGGCTTCGGTATAAATGGTGACGCATATTACAATCCTTCAGGCGAGTATATCAACATTAAGGTTTCTGTAACAGCAGAGGGCAAAATCCTTGCTTGCGAAACTGTTTCACAGAAAGAAACTGACGGTATCGGTTCTGCTTGTGCAGATTCAA
>JAZNHK010000144.1:0-9668 GCA_045576915.1 Acutalibacteraceae bacterium | reverse complement strand
GTGCTCTTCTTGAGCTTACAAGTGGCTTTGACCAGGAGTTTTCAGGTAGGGAAAACATTTACCTTAAAGGTCATATTCTCGGGCTTTCTGATAAGGAAATCAAAGAACTTGAGGATACTATTATCGAGTTTTCTGAGCTTGGCGATTATATCGACCAGCCTGTTCGTACCTATTCAAGCGGTATGAAATCCCGTTTAGGATTTGCAATCAATGTTAACATCAAACCTGAAATTCTTATTGTTGATGAGGCTTTGAGCGTTGGTGATACCGCATTCAGAGTTAAATGTAAAGAAAAGGTTAACGAAATTATCGAAAAAGATAATGTTACACTTCTTTTTGTTACCCATCAGACCGCAGTTGCAGAAGAGTTCTGCACAAGAGGTATTGTAATGAAAAACGGTAAGCTTATCTTTGACGGTGAGGTTCATGAGGCTTCTGAATATTATAAGAAAATGTATAATATCAAAAAGAAAAAATAATAAAAATTAAAGCCCTGACTGATTCCGTTATGAATCAGTCAGGGCTTTCTGTGATTGTTTATTTCATTATAATATCTGCATATACAGGGTAGTGGTCGGAAACAAAACGACCATCATAGCCTTCTGTAACAACCCTGTAAGAAACTGCTTTGAAATTATCGTTAATCATAACATAGTCGATAACATCGTCTTCGTGTTTCTGGGGTTTGGTGTCGTGGTATGTGCAGTAGCTCATTGTATCGGGTGCAAGGTATTTTGTATCATTAAGCACACCTGATTCAACAAACTGCTGGTAGTTATCACTGCCTTCTTTAACGTTCATATCAGCGGTGAAAACAACAGGAATATCAGCGAATTCTTTTGCTTTGTCAACAATCAAATCAACGCTGTTCTTTCTTGCAGCAATACCAACATGGTCAAAGTGACTGTTAAGGTGAGCATATTTTTCGCCTGTTTCTTTATTTACAAGAACTGCCCATGTGCAAACTCTTCTGCAAGCTGCATCCCAACCGAAAGAAACCTTGTCGGGGGTTTCGGAAAGCCAGAATGTACCGCTATCCTCAATGTCATATTTGTCTTTAAGATAGAAGATTGCGGAATATTCGCCTTCGTTGTCGCCGTCATCTCTGCCAACACCAACATAAGCATATTTCTCGCCAACAGTTTCTTTAAGAGTTGCCATCCATTCAGGTGTTGCTTCCTGAACACCGATTGAATCTGCTTCGCTATCGAGCATTGTCTGTGAAACGATTCCTATTCTGTCTTCCCAGCTGTCGCTGCCAACATTCGTGCAACGAATGTTAAAACTCATAATTCTCATTTCAATTTCCTCCTTGGGTTCAAAACCTTGAATAACTGTGTTGTCAGGCTTGTTTCCAATAATGCCGAACAAAGATGTTATCATTGTAATGAATGCCATAATGATTGAAGCTAGACTTGTTGCTAAACTTCCGGTCATATCAATACCTCCAAAAAATTTGATATAAAATATAATAACATAATTTGGAAAAGTGTCAATAAAAAATGTTAAATTCGGGATTCGGAATAAATTATGAAAAAAACATCGCCTCGTCTGAAGCGATGTTTTTTGATTTTATTTACTGATTTTCTGTTGGTTAACTATTCTGTGAACATTCTGTACATCAGGAATATTTACAAATTCGGTTCTGTTATAATAAGTGTTATTTAATAAGTCAAAACCCCTGTTGTAGCCGAAAGGATTATCACCGAATGTAATTGTTCCTGTTCCGTCTTTTTTTACTTTTACTGTTATTGACGATTCGTTTCTGTAATCACAGGTTGAAATTTTTCCTTTTTTATAGCAAATTGCTCTGTGGGTTGTAAGAGCGTAGCGTGTGTTCTTCAATGTTCTTTTTTGATGAATAAATCTGCCGAAAACAAAATATAAACCAACACATACGAAAGGAACACCAAAAATACAGAAGAAAAACGGAGCACCTTGAGTAATCGCAATGGTTTCCCATATAATTGCAAAACCGCACCAAAATACGCTGAAAGGAATCAAAATTGCATCCTGTGCCGTAAATAGTTTCTTTTCATCGGGTTTTCCACGCCAAAGCACTGCTTCACCGGGAACTAATTCACTATTTAACCATTCAAAATCATTTAAGATTTCCATTGTATCAGTCCTTTAAGAACTCTTTAACACTACCTGCTACGCCTGCAAGATTCTGTAAATCTGAGGGAACAATAATTTTTGTTGCTTTGCCGTCTGCAGCCTTTTCAAAGGCTTCCATACCTTTAAGAGAAATATATTCTTTTGAAGGAGTAGCTTCGTTAATCATTCTGATACCTTCTGCCTGAGCCTTCTGGATTGCGATAATAGCGTTTGCTTCACCTTCTGCCTCACGAATTTTTGATTCTTTAACTGCTTCTGCGTGAAGAATAGCAGATTGTTTGTTAGCTTCCGCTTCAAGAATCTGAGCTTCTTTTTTACCTTCTGCAACAAGAACGGCACTTGCCTTTTCACCCTCAGCACGAAGGATGCTCTCACGGCGTTCACGTTCAGCTTTCATCTGCTTTTCCATTGCGTCCTGAATTTCGCGAGGGGGAAGAATGTTTTTAAGCTCAACGCGGTTAACTTTAATACCCCAGGGGTCAGTTGCTTCATCAAGAATACCGCGGATTTTTGCATTGATTGTATCACGTGATGTAAGAGTGTGGTCAAGCTCCAATTCACCGATAATGTTACGAAGAGTTGTAGCGGTTAAGTTTTCAATAGCAGAAATGGGGTATTCAACACCGTAGCAGAAAAGCTTGGGGTCAGTTATCTGGAAGAAAACAACTGTATCAATCTGCATTGTAACGTTATCTTTTGTAATAACGGGCTGAGGAGGGAAATCCACAACCTGCTCTTTAAGAGAAACAACCTTTGCAACCTTTTCAATGAAAGGTATTTTAACGTGAAGACCTGTTTCCCAGGTACCAAAGTATGCACCCAGACGTTCAATAACATAAGCTTTTGATTGGGGAACAATTTTGATGTTTGCAATAACTAGAAGAATAATAATTGCAACAACCGCAATAATTGCAATCAATCCTACTGACGCCATAGCTGAAAGTGTAATAAACATAGTTTTTCCTCCTTATATAATGGGACGAACAATTAACTTAACGCCCTCAATTTTTATTACTGTTACGTGTGAGCCTGCGGGAATGATGTAGTTGTCAACCTCTGCACGTGCAGTCCACACTGAACCGCCTACCTTAACAAGACCTTTTGCTTCAAGGTTATTTATATCTTCTGTAACAACGGCTTCTTTGCCTATGTACATATCTGCATTGGTAGGTTGTTTGGTTGTTTTTGTCATTTTTTTTACAATTGGGCGGGTAACTGCCAGTGCAATTGCAGAAACAATTACAAACACAATAACCTGAATAAGAATACTGTCGGTTATGAATGTTGTAATAAGTGCGGCAAAGGCGCCGACCGCAAACCAAATTGTAAGAAGCTGAGCGGTTGAAGCTTCAATGATAATGAATGTTGCAAGCAAAGCAACCCATATCCAGACCATCATAATAATCACACCCTTCTAATAGATTACAATTCAATTATATACGTGTTTTTAAGCTTTTTCAATAGTTTTTAATTACATTTTTTCTGTTACAATATGGCACTTAATTCAGGTTCATTTGACTCTATAATATACAAAAGCTCTTCCTTGCAGTCTTCTGCATTAAGCAAAACGCTTTCGTAGTCGCCGATTTCTGAAAAATAAACAATTTTATTAAGTAACTTATCAACCTCATTGGTGCTTGTTCTACCGATAAAAATATTTAATAAAAAGATTTTTTTATGCCAATTTCGGTTCGTCTGAACAGACAAGCGGTTAACCTCTTCCGCATCTTCGGTTATGACGTTATAGAGTACATCATCAAGTCCCGATACTGCTTGGTTGCAAGTGTTTTTGACGAAAAAGAAGGAGTAAATTCCTAAAGCGATTGAAACAACGGGAATTACTATAGCAACAACAATTCTTCTCATTTTTTAACACTCCTTTTTGAATATAATATTGAACTTTTTACTTTTATCAACTGTCATAAGCACAACATTTTTTATATCGTCAGTTTCTCTTTGTAGCTTTGCAACCACCTCTTTTTCAGTTATACCGCAGTCTTTAAAAGCACTTTCAATGATTTTTCCGTCAATAATAACAGCACAGGGCATACCATTGTCTTTTTCTGTTTTGCCCAAGGTTTTTTGAATGGCAGGTCGGTAGCAGGGCTTTAATAATACTGATAAAGTTCCGTTGGTTTCCACCACCGCATATTCAACCTCCTCAATATCAAAAACATCCTTTTGCCTTAAAGCCAATAAAACATCGTTTATTGTGAAACGCAGAGCTTTAAGCTCATTTTGCAAGAGCTCACCATTTCTTATTATTGTTATGGGCTTACCCTCTGTAAGATGCCTGAAACTTACAGATTTTCTGTCAATAAGAGAATTGATTATTTCAAAGCTGACAAGAAGTAAAAGGGGAATAATACTGTTTAGTATTGGTATATTGTTATCTCCGATGGGCATTGCCGCAATTTCGGAAATAAGAATGGTTATAACAAGCTCGCCTGGTTGAAGCTGTCCTAATTGCCGTTTCCCCATAAGACGAACGCAGACGGATACAACGCAATATATTATAAATGTTCTGATTATTGTTATTATCATTAAATCACCATTCTTGTTTTTTCCTGCAAACCTTGGAATATACAGTAAAAAAAGGGGAAAATAATAAAAGGTGATTTTATGGAAAATAAAGATAGTGTTCTTTTAGATTTGTCGGATTTTAACGAACCTCAATATGGTGATATAAAAGAAAGTGCAGTTGAAAACGGCAGGATAATAAAAGATGCTTTCAAGGGTAGCTTTGATATAGTTGTAAAAAAAGGTTATTGTGACGGAAGATGTGTTGTTTTTGCAAATTGTGACGGTCTTTGCAGTGCTCAACGAATTGCAGATTACGCCATAAAACCGTTGCTCATATATAGCGGTAAATTGCCCGAGGAAAAGCCCATTGATTTTATTTGTGACCATATTATTTATGGTACGGAACAAAAGAAGATAACATCACTTGATGAAGCTATGAAGGAAATTTTAAGGGGCACCCTTCTGATTTTTGTTGAGGGTGAAAAGCGGTGTATAGTTTTTGGAGTTCAGAATCCGCCACAACGTGCTCTTCAGGAACCTGATAATGAGGTTCAGGAATTTGGTGCGAGAGAAGGTTTTGTTGAGAATATAAAAACCAATTTAACTCTTATAAGAGAAAGACTTTGTACAACAAATTTCAAAATTGAAATGCAGGAAAGCGGAAAAACGAGTAAAACCAGAATACTTCTTTGCTATATGAAGGACAGAGTTAACCCTGATACTCTTGAAGAGGTAAAAAAACGACTGAAAAAGGTTGATTTTGATACGGTGCTTGCGGCAGGATATTTGCGAAAGACCTTGGATACCAAAAGAAGAAGCCTTTTTACAATGGTGGGACAGACTCAACGTCCCGATACTCTTGCAGCAAAGGTCTGCGAGGGTAAAATAGGAATACTCGTAGACGGCACCCCCTTTGCACTTATTGTGCCAAGGCTTTTTATAGAAAATTTCCAAACTCTTGATGACTACATCAACCGTCCTTTTTTTGCAGGTTTTATGCGTAGTGTACGTCTGCTTGCATTTTTAATAAGTGTGTTTTTACCCGGCGTTTTTGTGGCAATCGGTCTTTTTCATCAGGAAATGTTTCCGGACGATATGCTTTATAATATTGTAATAATGGAAAGCAATACGCTTTTTACCCTGACGATAGAAGCATTGATAATTCACTTTGTGTACGAAACAGTAAGGGAAGCCGGACTTCGTATGCCTAAGGCAATAGGTCACGCAGTCAGTATAGTTGGAGCACTTGTTATCGGTGATGCGGCAGTTACCGCGGGTCTTATAGGTGCACCGATGCTTATTATTGTTGCATTGACAGCCATTTGCTCTCTTGTTGCATCCGACCTGTATCAGCCAATTGCGGTTTTGAGAATTATTTTTATTCTTGTGGGAGGCGTTTCAGGTCTTTATGGCATTATGATTGGTGCGGCGGCACTTTTAATAAATCTGGCATCAATGACAGATTACGGAGTGCCATTCCTTGCACCTGCAACCCCGTATAACAAATCTCTGTGGCGTGATTCGGTTTACAGATTAAGTATGGGAAAATTAAGTGATACAGTTTTTGATATAAATGGGTTTAAGAAAAAAGCAGAAAAGGGGAATGAAAATGATTAAAACCAAAGCAACTGCACCTCAGTTTTTCGCATTGTTGTATTTAGCTGTACTGGGGAGTTTGTTTATGTATATTTCTTCCCCTGAAATAACTATTGCTACGGCAGAAACGCTTTTAAGACCGATAGTTTTTGCCGTTGTTAGTATTCTGTGTGCGATACCAATATATTTTCTCTGCAAAAACAAATCTTTTGAGAATAACTTATCACAAGAAAAGGCAAGTGCAGGTTATAAAATAATAGCTGTTTTTTATGGGGCTGTTTATTTTGTTGATGCACTTATGACTGTAGGTCGATTTGACCTTTTTGCAAGCTCGGAGCTCTTTCCGGGGACAGAAATGACATATTTCCTTATAGGTCTTGTGGCAGTTTGTGTGGCATTATCATTTTGTGGCTTCGGAGCTTTGTGCAGAGCCGGTACTATATTCACCTTGGTTGTTGTGTCTGCAACAATTTTTGCGTCGCTTGCTCTTTCAAAGGATGTAGATTTTTTGAATTTCACACCATTGTTTGAAAATGGTGTTGGCAAATTTTTTTATGATAGTCTGGTGTTTTCTGTTCAGGCATCGGAAATCGGAGTTATAGTTCTTTTCTTTACGGAGATAAAAGGAAAAGTTGAAAAACATTTTATCTGGTGGGCGGTACTGAGTGCGGTTTCATTCTCATTCATTTTTTTCTTTGTTATAGCTACCTTGGGGAGTTTTGCAGATACACAACTTTTCCCCACATATTCTGCAGTTTCTCTGGCAGAGTTCGGGCTTTTTGAAAGGCTTGATGCACTTGAAACGGCTATATGGATTTTATGTGTAGTATCAAAGCTCACTTTATATATTATGGCAATTATTAAGTGTATCTGTTTTGCTTTCCCGAAGCTTTCTCCTAGAATAACGGGCATATCAATTGGTGTAATTATATCGGGTGTGCTGATTTTTATTTCAGGTAATATTATGAATTTTGGTTTTATTTCAAATACATTGCTTACTATGATTGTGTATTTTGTTCCCGTAGTTGTTCTGCCTTTGATTTTGCTTTTAATCAATTTTATAAAAAGGAGAAAGCAAAATGAAAAAACTGCTTAAAATAGGTGCTTTATTCACACTTTGTATAAGTGCTTTGCTTTGTTTGTGCTCTTGCGAAAAACCGGGTACAGAGCTTTCGGACCTTATGATTATGCAAGGTATCGGAATTGATGTAAGCGAAAAAGGGTTTAAGGTTACTGTTGAAATTCTCAACAACGAGCAAAGCGGAAGCCCATCAGGTAATGGGAATAGTGATAATAAAACAAAAATATATTCAGCCGATGGCTCAACCGTGGGTGAAGCCCTGCGAAAGCTTATAACAAAAAGCGGAAATGAGCCTATGTTTGCTCATAACAGAGTTATTGTTATCGGTGAAAAGGCGGCCAACAGGGATTTGGGAGACATTCTTGATTTCTTTGAAAGGAACTATGATTCAAGAGCATCACAGCTTTTGTGTGTTGCAAAAAACACAACCGCCGAAAGCGTTATAAGAGCAAAGCTTTTAACAGATACAATAAAAAGCAAAATATTGGAAAATATGCTTGATGAAAGTGCAAAGCAATCCCTTGTGCCCAAAGTCAGGATAATTGATGCCGTAAACTATATAAAAGACGAAACCTCAGGTGTTTGTATTCCGGCGGTTAAGGTGCAAAAAAATGGTGAAAATGAGAACTTTGATTTGGATGGGTGTGCCGTTTTCGGTAGGAAGGGAACATTTTCGATGTATATTGATTCCCAGACTGCCGAAGGACTTGCCATTCTAAATGATAAAATTCAGGAGGGTGTAATAAGTGCGGATTTACCCAACGGCGAAAAAGCCTCTTTCTATATAAATAAGGGTAAAAGTAAATATGAAATTACACAGGAAAATGGTGAACTGCACTATAAACTGACAGTGAAAATATCCTGTGACCTTGAAGGAGTGCAAGGTGCTGAATATTTCAATACGGATACAGGTGTTCTTGAAACCTTTCAGTCTGCCGTAGGGGAATCCGTTTGTAAAAAGGCAGAAAATGCTCTTGTTGCTTTGCAGGGGAAGCACGGAGCAGATGTAATAAGGTATGGAAAAAGATTAAGAGTTAAAGAAAACGATTTGTATAATAATCTTAAAAATGATTGGAACAAAATCTTTCCCGAAATAAAACTGACCATAGTTTCCGATGTCACAATAAGAAGAATAGGTGAAGAAACGTTTCATAGTAAGAAAATGTAAAAGTATTGCGAAGATTTATCATCCCTGTTAGCCTTCAGGCTAATAGGGATGGGGACCGCGTTAGCGGTGGTGGGTTGCCCCGTAAAGATACTCCTTTGTAAAATTATCGCAAAGCTGAATTTTATATTTTTTACTTGCCACCATATATAATTTTTGGTATAGTAAAATCATAATTTGGTGGTGATAATGTGTATTCATTGGGTATTGACATTGGTGGAACAAAATGTGCGGTTATTCTCGGTAAAGGAGAGCTTACCGGGAATATCTCAGGCTTTATTCTTGATAAAATCAAGTTTCCCACAGAGGTTAATCGTGGTTGGAAAGCAGTTATAAGCGAAATATTGGAAAAAGCTGATAAACTGCTTTCAAGAAACGATATAAAAAATACTGATTTAATAGGCGTGGGAATAAGCTGTGGCGGTCCTCTTGACAGTAAAAAAGGTACTATAAACTGTCCACCAAATCTCCCTGATTGGGACAATGTTCCTATTGTAAAAATTGTAAGTGAGCATTTTGGCATTCGTTGTGTTCTTCATAATGATGCCAATGCCTGTGCGGTTGCAGAATGGCGTTTTGGTGCCGGAAAAGGCTATAACAATCTTGTTTTTCTAACCTTTGGCACCGGTATGGGTGCAGGTCTCATTCTTGATGGTAAGCTCTATTGCGGTACTAATGACTGTGCAGGTGAGGTCGGGCATATACGCCTCGCAGAGGATGGACCCGTTGGATATGGTAAAAAAGGTTCTTTTGAGGGCTTTTGTTCAGGTGGCGGAATAAAAAATCTTGCACAGCTTACCGCCCGAAAATATCTTGCAGAAAATAAAGAAAGTGTACTCTTCAAATCTGAAGAAGATATAGAGAAACTTGATGCAAAAATGGTTGCCGATGCAATGTATCAGGGTGACGAATTTGCAAAAGAGGTTTACACAAAATGTGCAGAATACCTTGGCAGAGGTCTTTCTGTTATTATTGATATATTAAATCCCGAAGCAGTAGTTATCGGTAGCATTTATGAAAGAAACGAAGCGTTTTTCTTGCCCAGAATTGAAGAAATTGTAAAAAAAGAAGCCCTCTCTTATAATGCAGATGTTTGTACAATCTTACCTGCAAAATTAGGGGACAGTATCGGTGATTTTGCCGCTTTGGGTGTTTTGTTTTAAAGTCGGATCGTAGCCATGTCGT
>JAZNHK010000143.1:0-23462 GCA_045576915.1 Acutalibacteraceae bacterium | reverse complement strand
GAAAAGAAGCTTGTTGATATTCTTGAAGGTAAGGATAATGTTGAATTTATAATGGAAGCAACTGTTGCAGAGCTTAAAGGCGAAAGTGAGCTTTCCGGTGTGGTTCTTAACACAAAGGATGGTGCAAAAGAGCTTTCACTTAATGGTCTTTTTGTTGCAATTGGTCTGGAACCCAAAAATTCTGCTTTTTCTGATTGTGCTGCACTTGATGAAAACGGATATTTTGATTCAGATGAATCTTGTGTAACGAAAACAAATGGTATTTTTGTAGCAGGTGACTGTCGTCAGAAAAACATTCGCCAGATTACAACTGCATCTGCTGATGGTGCTGTTGCAGCACTTGCAGCTTGCCGTTATATAGATAATAGATAAAGATTTTAAACCGAATTTTGCAGATTGGATGAGTGAAATGCAACCTACTAAAAATAAAAAGGCAACTCCCAAAACTCCCCAGAAGGGGAAAACTGTTAAACAACCAAAGCAAAACATGAAAAAAAGTGTTATTGCACTTTTGGTTGTTGCGGTTACATTTGTTTTAGGTGTTATTGGTTATGTAACAATTGTTTTCGGAAATATTCCTTTTATTGTGAAATGGCGAAATATATGGATTGAAACTGCCATGACAACAGACCAGCATAAATGGTTGGCTACATGGTTTTTCCCTGATAGCCTTATTGATGATGTTATGTCACAACAGGTTGATATCAAGGATGTAAGCGTCAGTGATATTTACGGAAATCAGAGTTCAGATATTCTGGGTCAGTCAAATCTTGTGGTAGGAGAAAACGATAGATTTGGCAATAAAGTAGTTGTGAATGATTTAGCAGAAAATATTGTTATTCTGGAAGTGAAAAGGACTAATTTTATAGGTAAGATTGTTCTTATTGATGACCCTTCAAGGGTGTTCCTCGGAGCAACTGATTACAAAGGCTCCCGAGGAGAGTTGATTTGTGATTATCTTGAAAAAGAAAATGCCATTGTTGGTGTTAACGCCTCCGGTTTTATAGACAGGGGTGGTGTAAGCCTTGGTGGTGAAATTTCAGGTCAATGTGTTTCAAAGGGGGAGTATTGGGGAAGCTATGATTCCCGCTATACTCTTGTAGGCTTTGATGAAAATGACAGAATGGTTGTAGGCGGTATTCCCGATTGGAGTGAATACAATATACGTGATGGTGTTCAATTCAGACCAACTCTTATCCTTAACGGTGAAAAGGTTGTTGAGGATTCTGCAGGATGGGGGCTTCAACCCAGAACAGTTATAGGGCAGTGCAGTAATGGTGCGGTTATATTCCTTGTAATAGATGGCAGACAGATGGGCTATTCCATTGGTGCAACAATGGAAGACTGTGCAGACATTCTTTTACAATATGGTGCAGTAACTGCCGGTGCATGCGATGGTGGTTCTTCTTCAGTTATCGGATATGATGGTGAGGTTATAAATAAACCCTGTGCCAGAGATATGCCAACAGGCAGATATCTTCCTAATGCATGGCTTGTTGCAAGAAAAAATTCACAAAAAGAGGTTGAGTAAACAATGAAAAGACAAGAAGCTTTTGTAAATCAGAAAACTATGCTCAAGGGTGGATTGCATTGTCATACAACACGCTCCGATGGAAAAGGTAATCCCGATGAGGTTATAAGACTTCATAAGGAAAATGATTACGATTTTCTTGCTTTGACAGACCACAAAATTTATAATTATAAAAACTTTGCTGAGGATGTAGAAATTACAATAATTCCCGGCACGGAATATGATAATACCTTTGTAAGGGAAAACGGGTTCAGAACCTTCCATACTGTTTTTATAGGTCCGGATGACGAAACTAATGGATACAAACAGGATGAAAAGCTTCCGAAAGGCGAGGCAATAGATCAGGAAGAATTTCAAAAATATCTCGATGAAGCCCATAATAAAAACAACCTTACTATATATTGCCATCCTCAATGGAGTTCCACTCCAACTAGATATTTTGATAAATTAAAAGGCAATTTTGCCTTTGAGGTCTGGAACAGTGGTTGTGCTATAGAAGACGATATGGATACTGATAATGGTATGTACTGGGACGAGCTTCTAGGTATGGGAATCAAAATTTTCGGCGTTGCAACTGATGACGGTCACGAAATGTATCAGCATTGTAAAGGTTGGGTAATGGTCAATGCAGAAAATGATGTAAAAGATATTCTTTCTTCTTTAGAAAAAGGTGCATTTTATTCTTCTTGTGGTCCTGTAATCAAGGATTTTTATGTGGATGATGAAAATGTTGTTCATATTGAAACAAGTGCGTGTGAAAAGATTATTTTTCAATGTGACAAGCACCCTTCCAAAAAGATTGAAGCAGAAGGTGAACTTCTTACTGGTGCTCAGGCAAACCTTAATGATGAATATGAATACATCCGAGCAACAGTTGTTGATAAAGATGGCAGAAAAGCCTGGACAAATCCTATATTTATAAAATAACAAATGCCCCTGTTGAACAAAATCTTTGTTCAACAGGGGCGTAACTGTATTACATTGACTCGGGTGCTTCAATTTTAAGCATTGAAAGAACATTTCTCATTGTATTTCTTACACACATACAAAGGAAAATTCTTGCCTGCATAAGTGATTCATTATCTACCATAACACGCTGTGCATTGTAGAAACGGTGGAATTTGGTTGCAAGCTCTGTTGCATAATGTGTGATTCTTGCAGGGTCATAGGCATTAGCTGCAAAAATAATAACATTTGTAAGTGAAGCGAGGTGAGCAATAAGGTCTGTTTCCTCGTCACTTGTGAGAAGAGTGAGCTCTGCTTTTTCAGGTTTTCTGATTTCAACGCCTTCGTTCTGGAGCTTTCTTAAAATACTGCAGATTCTTGCGTGTGCATATTGGCAGTAGTAAACGGGGTTCTGGTTGGACTGCTCAACAGCAAGGTCTAAATCGAAGTCCATAGCAGAACCTGCTTCTCTCATATTAAAGAGGAAACGAACTGCATCAATCGGAACCTCATCAAGAAGGTCAACAAGTGTGATTGCCTTACCTGTTCTTTTTGACATTTTAACAGGTTTACCATCTTTCATAAGGTTAACAAGCTGCATAAGAACAACATCAAGCTTGCTACCATCAATACCAACAGCTTCCATTGCACCTTTCATACGTGCAACGTGA
This sequence comes from Acutalibacteraceae bacterium, assembly GCA_045576915.1. Lineage (GTDB taxonomy): Bacteria > Bacillota > Clostridia > Oscillospirales > Acutalibacteraceae > DTU089. Next base: position 20,315 of record JAZNHK010000143.1, on the reverse strand, counting down.
CCATGGTGGTCTGCACCCCATACGTTGATACCTTTATCAAAGCCACGTTTTTCGAATTTGTTTCTGTGGTAAGCAATATCTGCGGCAAAGTAAGTGGGGTTGCTGTTCTGACGAACGAGAACATCGTCTTTAAGTTCAAGATTATCAATGTATTCCTGAGATTTGCCCTCTCTTTTGAGAATTGCGGTTTGAACCTCAATGTTTTTATACCACAAAGCACCATCTTTTTCGTAGGTGTAGCCATTCTTTTTAAGGATTTCAATAGTTTCCTGAAGCTCACCGCCATTGTGAAGTGAAAGCTCGGAGAACCAGGTATCATAATCAATACGATATTTTGCCATTGCAGCCTTCATTGTTGCAATGTTTTTGGGAAGAGCAAATTCAACAAGTGCTTTTCTTCTTTCCTCTTCGGAAACATCAAGAAGATTATCGCCTTTTTCGTCAATGTAGCCCTGAGCTAAAATTCTTATATCATCACCGTGGTAGCTATCTTCGGGAAGTTCGATAAAATCTTCTCCTTTGAGAATTTGCTGATAACGTACGGAAAGAGAAAGACCGAATTTATCAATCTGGTTACCTGCATCGTTTACATAGAATTCTCTTTCAACATAGTAGCCTGCCCAGTCAAGAACTGCCGCAAGACAGTCGCCGAGAGCACCACCACGAGCGTTACCCATGTGCATAGGTCCTGTGGGGTTTGCAGAAACAAATTCAACGTTGATTTTCTTTCCTTTACCGAATTCGCTTCTGCCATAGTTATCACCACAAGTATCAATACCAAGAAGAATATCTGCATAAAATTCGGGTTTAAGGTAGAAGTTTATGAAACCGGGACCTGCAACCTCACATTTCTGGAAAAATGTATTTTCAAGGTCGATTTTTTCAAGAATATGCTCTGCAATTTTTCTTGGGGGCATACGGAGAGCTTTTGAAAGCATAAACGCACCGTTTGCAGAGTAGTCACCATTTTTTCTGTCTGCAGGGATTTCTGTTTTAAAATTTGGGATTTCTGTTTCAATAAATGTGCCATCTGCAATATTACTTTTGATTGCTGCTGTAACAGAAGAGATAATTTGCTCTTCTGCAAGTTTAACTAATTTTGACATTTTCAAACCTCATTTATTTTCATTAAAAGATTATTTTCACCGACAATTTCTCCGTTGCTTTCAAGGCGATAACAAAGAAGAATTTTTCCTGAACAGTCAGGTATCTGAGCATTAACCCGCTGGGCTACGATATCCATATTCATTTCACCGAAGGGTGTTCGGTAAATGCAGGGGTGGGTTTTGCCCTCTTCAATGAGAAAAGTCGTTTCATAAGCACCGGTTCTCCTCATTTCAATAAAATTATTATTTATAACTTTTACAATAGTTTCGCATCTGCCCATTTCGTCATCAGGCTCTGTGTAGGAAATCACTTTTTCGCCGTCAATTTCCTGCATAATGCCTTTGGCTTTGAGCTTGCTGCTTTCCCGGTCATCATGGTATTGTTGTTCGCTTACGAACTCTATTTCCACATTTCTCATTTCATTCTTTCCTCAGCATATTCAATGAGTCTGTCAATAAGGTCAGAATACTGAACTCCAACCTGACCGAAAAGCTTGGGGAACATTGAAATTGATGTGAAGCCGGGAAGAGTGTTGATTTCGTTAAGATAAATTGTGCCGTTTTCAGCTAAAAAGAAATCAACCCGTGAAAGACCTGTGCAGCCCATTGTGCGATAAGCATTAACAGCTGCCTGTCGAACTTTTTCGCTTACTTCAACAGGTAAATCTGCAGGAATTGCAAGACCTGTCGAATTGTCTATGTATTTTGCTTCGTAATCATAAAATTCTGCAGTGGGTAAAATTTCACCAATACAGGAAGCAACGGGTTGGTCATTGCCCATAACGGCACATTCAATTTCTCTGCCTATAAGTGTTTCTTCAAGAACAACTTTATAATCGTTTGCAAAAGCGATATCAAGTGCTTTTAAAAGCTCAAGGTGATTGTGTGCCTTAGAAATGCCCACAGAAGAACCGGCGTTTGCAGGTTTAACAAATATGGGATAACCTAATTTTTTTTCAATTACATCAAAGTTAACTCTGCCATCCTTGTAATCAGCTTCTGTGAATGCAACCCATTTTGCACCATTGATTCCTGCTGCATCGGCAAGAGTGTTTGTAACCGCTTTATCCATACACATACCGCTTGCAAGAGGTGTGCAACCAACGTATGGAATACCTGCAAGTTCAAATATACCCTGAATTGTTCCGTCTTCACCATTTTTGCCGTGAAGTACGGGGAAGATTACATCAATACCGATTTTTTCGTAAGCACCCATATCGTTGAGAATAATAAGAGCTTTATCTTTTTTATCGGGGGAAAGAACTGCGGGAGTTGTGTCATCATCATTGAACCAGGTATTGTTTTCAATGGAATCAATATCACCTGTGTAAAAATACCATTCACCATTTTTGGTTATACCAAGAGTGAGAACATTGTATTTTTCTCTGTTGATGTTTCGTAAAACAGAGGCAGAGGAGCGAAGAGAAACTTCGTATTCGCTTGAGCAACCGCCAAAAATAACAAGTAAATTTTTCAAAATTATCACCCTACTACATAATAACATAAATATACATTATAAATGATACCACAATAAACCTATTAAATCAATTATTAAATAATATGATATTTTAAGAATACTGTTTACCTTTTTAGATAAAAATGCTACAATTAAAATATAAAATATACTCTAAGGCGGTTTTTGTTTATGGAACTTAAAAATATTCTTACCCACGTTGACCATACACTTTTAAAGCAGGAGTCAACCTGGGAACAGATAAAAGCAATTTGCGATGATGGAATTAAGTATAATACAGCTAGTGTATGTATTCCCCCCAGCTTTGTTAAGCAATGTGCAGATTATTGCGGCGATAAAATTGCAATATGTACGGTGATTGGTTTTCCAAATGGTTATAATACAACCGCTTGTAAGGTTTTTGAAACTGCAGACGCAGTAAAAAATGGTGCCGAAGAAATTGATATGGTTATAAATATCGGTTGGCTTAAAGACAAAAGATATGATGATATTTTAAACGAAATCAAAGAAATCAAAAAAGCTTGTAACGGCAAAATTTTAAAAGTTATTATTGAAACTTGCCTTTTGACAGAAGAAGAAAAAATCAAAATGTGTGAGCTGGTAACAGAAGCCGGTGCAGACTATATTAAGACCTCAACTGGCTTTTCAATTGCTGGTGCAACCTTTGATGATATTGAACTTTTTTCAGAAAATATTGGCAAAAATGTTAAAATGAAAGCCGCAGGCGGAATTGCTTCTCTTGATGATGCAGAAAAATTCCTTTCCCTTGGTGCAGAACGGCTGGGCACAAGCAGAATAGTCTCTATTGCAAAGAATGAAGAGGGTAAAGGTTATTAAATAATTCAGGGGACGGTCTTGAGCGTCCCGTTGCGAAAAGCAAGATAAGGGGGGCGAAAAATGAAATTCAATATGGAAACAGCATATGTCCCATATACATCAATTTATGAAAAAAAAGAAATGATGTATGATTGGAAAAACACAAGTAAACTGGTTGCAGGAACAAGCTTTTTTGCGGCAATATTAGGCTTGATTTTAGGCTATAGCGGTTCTGTGTTTGGTGAACTTTTTGCATTTTCAATGTTTGGTTCTTCTCTCGCTTGGGTTATAGGTGGATTTTTTTCTAAAAAGTGGAAGCTTTTTGCCTATTATCTCAATATTTTTGCATTTTTTTACTGTGATTGTATTGCCGCTTTATATATAAATGATTTCACTACAACTCCAATAGCAGCTTTTATAGGAATAAATCTTGCAGGTTTTCCGATGCTGTATTTTTGTTTAAGATGTATTTATAACTATAAAACTGTTTTTAAAGAACTGCAAAAATGCAAAGGTTTTCCAACCTTTATAGTGAACAGTCAGGATTTATATGGAGATAAAATTTATCTTAAGGATGAGACGACAGCTCATAAAACCGATAAGCCCAAGGCAGAGCCAATAGTAATGAATATTGATGTCAATCCCAGTAAAGAAGAAATTGAAAACCACAAAAAGAAAAAACATAAACACGGTTTTTCGATTCTTGGTATCAATATCATTTTTCCTCACGACGACCCGAAGGATATGGATTTTAACGACAAAAAAGGGTATATGTATGATTGGAATTGTAATGTGGATTTTGCCAGAAACGGAATCTTTTTTCATATAATGCTTATGATGGCGGGTACTCTTTTTTCAATTATAGGCAGTTTCGGTATTGCTCCATTTTTTATTGGTTACGGAGCTATATTGTTTTTAATTATCGGCACGAACAATATGAAAATAGGTAAGCTTTCAGGTGCGTTTATGACTATAGGTGCATTAGCTATGTATCTTTGTATGAGTTTTTGTGTGCGGGATTCCGGAAAAGGCATTCCTATTGCATTCATTATTGTAATAAGTGTTATTAACATAAAAATCCTTTTACCGGCTATAAGGTATATAATAAATTATCCGATGTACAAGGAGCTTTCGCACCACGAGGGCTTTCCGTCATTTGTGCGGAATTACGCAGACCTTTATGGCGATAAGATGTACATTGTGGAAAAACGTGAGCCTATAAAGAGGCGTATATTAAGTGATAATGAAAAAATAGAAATGAATATCGGTTATAAAGCGAAAAAACCAAAAGAAGATAAAGCTTGGAATGCTTTTAATTATATGGATGAAGAAAAGGATGAGAGTAATGAAAATAACAGCTAAAAGAGAAGTAAATGAGTTTATTTACCCACTTAAAAGTGTAACAGACAGTTGTCACGCTTCAACAGTTTTAGCCTTGCCGGATGGAAGTGTCGTTGCTTCCTGGTTTGGCGGTACAAAAGAAGGTAACGACGATGTTAAAATCTGGGTAAGCGTTCGTGAAAATGGTAAATGGGCACAGCCTTATAGCATCGCAGTTAATGGCAAAAGCCTTCCTCATTGGAATCCCGTTCTCTTTTTGAGAGAAAACGGAGAAATTATTTTGTATTTTAAATATGGTAAACCAATTCCAAAATGGGTAACATATTATTGTATTTCAAAAGATGGCGGAAAAAGCTTTTCTGAACCGCAAATTCTTGTTGATGGAGATAACGATGGTGGCAGAGGACCGGTTAAAAACAAGGCTATCCGCCTTTCCGATGGTACAGTTGTAGCACCGGCTTCTAAAGAATCTTTAAAGAAAAGCTGGAAATGCTTTGTTGATATTTCAAAGGATGATGGACTTACCTTTGAACATTCCAATTTTGTTCTGAGACCCAAAAGGAATCTGAAAACTGTTAATATGATTCAGCCTACCTTGTGGGAGGATGAAAAAGGACTTCATATGCTTGTAAGAACCGGTAGCGGTTATATTTATCGCAGTGATAGTAAAGATGGTGGAAAGACCTGGTGTAAGGCTTACGATACCGGAATGCCCAACCCCAACAGCGGTATTGATGTGGTAAAACTTGATAACGGCGTTTTAATTCTTATAATGAATCCTATTTCAGAAAATTGGGGCGACAGAGCACCTCTTGTGCTTATGTATTCAGAGGATGGCGGAGATACATTCACAGAATTTTTTAAATGCGAAGCAACAACGGGAGACCACGAATTCAGCTATCCTGCAATTACCGCAGTCGAAAACACTCTCCATATTACATACACTCACGAACGTGAAGGAATAGTGTATCAGAAAATCGAACTTTCTTTTTGAGATTGTTCTTTATGAGGTAATTTATGAAGAAAAATGAATTGAAAAATTTAGTTGTTGCCGCAATGCTTCTTGCAGTGGGGCTTGTCCTTCCTTTCTTTACCGGACAGATTCAGCAAATTGGTAATATGCTTTTGCCAATGCATTTTCCCGTTATTCTTTGCGGATTTATCTGTGGTTGGAAATATGGCTTGGGCGTAGGCTTTATTTTACCGGTTTTGCGTTCCGCACTATTTTCTATGCCGGTGATGTACCCCAATGCATTTGCTATGGCATTTGAACTTGCGGCATACGGATTTTTTGCAGGATTTTTGTTCAGCCATGCGAAATGGCAATGCCTGAAATCTCTTTACAGATGCCTTATAACTTCAATGCTTTTGGGCAGAGCGGTTTGGGGAATTGTGATGGTTCTTATTTTAGGTCTGGGCGTAGAGGGCTTTACCCTTACAGCATTTTTTACAAGTGCATTCACAAAAGCTATTCCAGGAATTATTGCTCAGCTCATTCTTATTCCGGCAATTATGTTGGCATTGCATAAAACTCATTTTATGGAGTTTAAAAAGTTACAAAAAAAATAAAATAAACACCGGAACGAATCAATTATCGTTTCGGTGTTTTACTATATACTGTTTTTATCTTACTATTTTTTCACCATCAAATACAATGATGCCGTGACCGTGACCTGTTTTGCCACCGCTTAATACGTGCTTTTTGAAAGCTCTTTGCATCGTTGTATTTTCGTCCCATTTTTTAGGTGATTTATAACCGCTTTTATTGAATATTCTCCAAGCATCATTGAATTTGTCAGAAGCTTCACTCTTTACAATTTCAAAGTCGTTGATAAACTTGATTGTGTTGGAGTTTTCAGGAAGGAAGTTTTTATATTCTTCATAAATAAGCCATGAACCACATTCAAAAATCATAAGACCATCTTCACGGCGGTAGTCTGTAAAGAACTGGTAAGCCTGTTTGAAGGAATCAAGACGAACTTCATCGGTAAGCGGAATTCCTGAAGATGGAATGTGGAAGCCAAGAGTTTTGTCGCCTTTTTTGATAGTGATACCTGCAGAAGATGTGAAATCATCTCCGCCGTATGTAGTCATATCAAACTGATATCTGCCCAAAGCGAAACGATGAAGATTAAAGAATTCAGTATTCCACCAAGGCACGAAAGTGCCATGAACTCCTTTGCAGTTAACACATTCAACATATTTATATTTTAAGTCCTTGATTGTGTGCCAGAAAAGGTCATCGCTCAAGCCTCGTTCTTTATAGAGATTGTGCATTACCTCTGCGGCACGAATGAGGAATACCATATCCAAAGTGTATTCTTTGATACCATATCCGATGGAAAGCAAAGTCATTTTATCAAAGCACTTTCCGAAATCATGTGCTTCGGGGAAAAGATATTCGTTGAAGATTGCCTCAAACTTTTGGTTAAGATTTTTAGAGGTGTCAATTTTTGTTGCAACCTTTTCAAAAATTTCAACTGCTTCCTGAGGAAATTCTAATCTTTTTTCAACTTCTTTAAAATGTTCGTTAAGTATTATCATATTTACACACCCTTTAGTTTTTTAAGCTATTAAGAGGAGCGGGGATCCTTCCGCCTCTGTTTATGAAATCTTCGCTACCTTCGTTGTGAACAGGCATAACAGGAGCAGTACCTAAAAGCCCACCCATTTCAATAGAATCGCCAACAGTTTTACCGGGAGCAGGAATAATTCTTACTGCGGTGGTTTTGTTGTTAATCATACCAATAGCGGCTTCATCTGCAATAATAGCGGAAATTGTTTCTGCTGTTGTATCACCGGGTACAGCTATCATATCAAGGCCAACTGAACATACGCAGGTCATAGCTTCCAGTTTATCAAGAGTAAGCACACCTTTTTCTGCAGCGGCAATCATACCTTCGTCTTCAGAAACGGGGATGAATGCACCTGAAAGTCCTCCAACATGGGAAGATGCCATAACGCCACCTTTTTTTACTGCGTCATTAAGCATAGCAAGTGCGGCAGTTGTTCCGTGGGTACCACAAACGCTGACACCGATTTCTTCAAGGATTCTTGCAACAGAGTCGCCGATAGCAGGAGTGGGAGCAAGGCTTAAATCCACTATGCCAAATTCAGCACCCAGACGTTTTGATGCTTCACTTGCCATAAGTTGACCCATTCTTGTGATTTTGAATGCAGTTTTCTTGATTGTTTCTGCAACAACGTCAAAAGGCTCACCTTTGATTTGTTGAAGTGCATTATATACAACTCCGGGACCGGAAACGCCGACATTTATTGCACATTCAGGCTCACCAACACCATGGAATGCACCTGCCATAAAGGGATTATCTTCAACTGCGTTACAGAAAACAACAAGCTTTGCACAACCAAAGCCATCGCGATCCTCGGTTCTTTTTGCAGTTTTCTTTATGGTTTGACCCATAAGCTTAACGGCATCCATATTTATACCTGCTCTTGTTGAGCCGATATTAACTGAAGAGCAGACATAATCTGTAACTGCAAGAGCTTCGGGAATAGAATTTATAAGCCTTCTGTCACCGATTGTAAAGCCTTTTTGAACAAGGGCAGAAAAACCACCAATAAAGTTGACTCCACAGGTTTTTGCTGCGTCATCCATAGCTTTTGCAAAAATTGTGTAATCCTCTGTTTCACAGCTTTCTGCAGCAATTGCAATAGGAGTTACGGAAATTCTTTTATTGATAATCGGGATACCCATTTCCCTTTCAAGGTCTTCGCCTGTTTTTACAAGATTTTCTGCATATTTTGTGATTTTATCATACATCTTTTGTGCACAGATTTTAGGGTCCGGATGAGCACAAGAACGCAGAGAAATACCCATGGTAATTGTGCGTATATCAAGATGCTGATTATCAATCATATTGAGGGTTTCAATAATTTCGCGTTGATTTAGCATAATTCACCTCATATTTTGTGCATAGCATCAAAAATATCTTCACGCTGAATGCGTATGCTTACGCCTAAACGTTCGCCCTCTTTATCAAGAGCGTCAACAATTTCAGGATAGGAAACATTTGCTTCCTTTATATCCACAAGCATATTCATTGTAAACATATTCTGCATAACAGTCTGGCTTATATCAAGAATATTTACATTGATTTTTTCGAGGGCAACACAGATACCGGCGATAATGCCAACTTTATCCTTGCCCACAACAGTTATAATAGCATTCATAAACTTACCTCTTTTTAACCAATATACAATGTATTTTACCATATAAAAATTTATAATACAACAAGAAAATAAAAGAACCGCTCAAAAATGAGCGGTTCTGATTATAATTAGTTAAGTGCTTCGTAAAGAATTCTGAAGATTTCAAGAGAACCGAGGAAACGAACAATGTTATCGGGGATATAGCTTGCGAATTTCCAGAAATCAATAAAGGTATCATTCTTTTCTGTTGTGTCAACAGGAGCACCATCATACTGAAGAAGGAAAGCCTGAGTATAAACAATACCGCCAACACCAAAGATTTCAGCTCTTACGTAATGACCGAGTTTCTCGCCATAGCTATCAAGGTCGATTGAATTACCGTAAGCAATTGTTTTACCATTTGCAATCCAACGGATGCAAAGTGCATCATCAACATCAAGAGTGATTGAGTCTTCTGCGTCGTCAACGTTTACAGCATTGATATAGGGAGCTTCAACATCAAGGGGAGCTTCGTATTTTGCATCGTAATCGTCAACCTGACGAGCGAGAATGTCTTCTGCAATTGCTACTGCTTCTGCATCGCCGTTTTCAAGAAGATAATTAGCAATTTCTTTAAGCTCTTCATTATTACCAAGTTTTTTACTTGCAGCAAAGAATGCACCATTGCTCATTGCAGTTTTAAGGTTATCAACAGTATTTTCGGGCATAAGCATCATTGTGTAGCCTGTGTAAGCAGCGACAACACTGTGAGCGTCACTTGTTGCAATACCAAGAACATTTCTTCCTTCGGGAGCAAGGTTCATAAGAAGAATATCCCAGAGCTTTCTGTCAAAACGTGTTCTGGAGTCGCCCTTACTGTTCATATCAATACCCATACAAGAGGGATATTCTCTGAGAAGATTTGTGAATTTATCGATATAGTATTTATAAGTTGCGTCGCTGTAATCGTAAGCATCAGCTGTGCAATCTTCGTCACGAGCGTTTGTGTATTCACCGGGGTGGTTGATAACGGAAAGACCGCCAAGCTCATCAATTGCCTTGATGGGTGTTTCGTAATCGCTTGTACCACCAAGAAGACCATTACCATAATCAGCAAACCAAGAGTTAACGTGGGCATTGTTCAAAGAACTGGGATTGTTTTCGATAGCGAAGGGTACGCGGAGCATTTTCTGACCTTCTGTGCCATCTTCAAAGGTCTGGTAGTAGTAATCGCTGCCATTTTCTGTTACAACATTGTAACGGTCGCCTTCAAATGTAAGTCCTTCTTCATCAAGGGCAACCATTTCTGTGTTGGGTTGTTTCATATCAACAAACACCTTGAGAGCAGGAATTACCTGTTGCTCTGTCCAGGAATAGCTTACAAGACCATGGTCAGAAACTGCATATACATCAAATCCGTATTTGTAGTTAACTTCAATCATATCTTTGAGAGAGTTTCTACCATCGGATGCAGTTGTGTGAGTGTGAAGGTCAGATTTGTACTGATCCCAGGACCAATCAACATCATTGTAGGGGTTGATAATTGTATAGTCGCGTTCTGCGGCGAAAGCAACAGTTGAAAGCACACCGGCAAACATTGCCACTACACAAATAACGGATATAAGTTTCTTTGCTTTTTTCATTTTTGTCACCTTTCTTTATTTTATAAACTCTTTTTTATTTATCATTTTTTCAAGGGCTTCTTCTCTAGTGATTTTGCCGTTGTTAGCATCTGTCATAAGCTGAACATCGTGATCACGGAGTTTGTAGAATGCCCAGAAAATACAACCTAAAGCAATACCGATAGCCGGAACCATTATAAAGAGGAACCATAAGCCGTCAAGTGTTTCGGCGGTCTGAGTAATACCGAGTTTTTTTAGCTGGTCAAAGTTTTCTGCTGCGGAAACATCTTTCCAATCGATAATTTTCAAAAGGAATAAGTACAGTGCAGATGAAATTGCACCTGTAAGCTTTGCCATAAATGTCTGAATGGCGAAGGTGATACCTTTCGCTTCAATACCGGATTTGAACCTTCCGTATTCTGCACAGTCGGGTGTGAACATAAAGAGCATAACACCATTGATACTCTGAGGAATAGAACGGATAACGTAAAGTGCAACGATAAGCCAGGTGTTGCTGTAACCAAGTAACCACATTACAACACTCAAAGCAATTGTTATAAATCCACAGAACATAAAAATCTTCATCTTGTCGAACTTTTCTACCATTTTTGGAACAAGCAATGAGAAGATGAGTGATGGGACTGCGGAAAGTGCCATAACCACCAGACTGAACTGTGAGCTTTTGAAAAGATAGAAGGCAACAATCAAAGTCATTTGCCCGGCTATATTAGCACCGCTGTAGAAGAAAACACCTGCATAATAAATGAGAAGATTTTTGTTTGAGAACAGATATTTGAACATCTTTCTTACAGTGAAAGATTCATCCTGTTCTCCGGCACAACGTTCAACGCCGTTTTTACAAATAAATGCCATTGTAATAAGAGCAACAACAGCAATGATTATTGACACTGTCTGGTAACTGAAACCGATTCCTTCACCTGCAAGAATTGTTGCGAGAATGGTTGCAAGACCGGAACCGACGCCACCCCATATACTCTTATAGGACTGAAGAGCAGTTCTCTCATCAAGGCGTTCTGTCATAGCAGTAACCATACCATAAATGGGAACATCACAAAGAGTGTATGCGGTATCCCAAAGGATATAGGTTATTGCATACCAGGCTAATTTAAAGGCCTCACTGCCATCTTTGGGCATCGAGAAAAGTAATACCGTTGAAACAGGAATGGCAATTAAAGAGATTTTTAACCAAGGTATAAACTTTTTACCACTTTTAAAACGAATCTTATCAAATAGACATCCGAAAATGGCATCGTTAACCGCATCCCAGATTTTTATAAGCAGAGTTATACCCGCGGCCTTTGCAACATCAATACCCTGAAAAAGAAGTGCCGTTGTGAGAATTGTTGTTACAAGGGTGTAAATCATATTCTGACCGGTAAAGTATATATAATAACTTTTCCTTTCTTTATTGGTTGTTTGCCATAGGGGGTTTTTATTCACTTTTTCTTTTGTCAAAGAATCACACTCCTATAGAACATGAGATTCCAATCCCATAGTACGTTACAATATATTGTAATACTTTACCAAAGGAAAAACAAGTAACAACTTTAATGAAAATTCTTTTATATTTATGTGCAATAGATATATCCAAATGATTGTAAGAGATGTTCTTGAACATGGCAAAACAATAAATCGAACGTAAAAAATAACGGGCGGATCTTGACCCGCCCGTACATTTCATATTTTATTTTTTAGAAGAACCAACTTTGTTAAGGATGGAAACGCTTCCGATTATGATACCAACAACAATGAAGATACCAACCATACCTGCACCTGAACAAAGAAGAGCTTCGCCAATGTTTTCAGTTGTGAAGGAAAGACCATCAACTGTACCTGCCTGAGCAGCTTGTGAAAGTAAATTAAACATATTCAATACCTCCTATTAAGCTTGACCAAAGAAATTAAGAATCATACCACCGGCGATAACGGAGGCAACCTGACCTGAAACGTTAACACCTGTTGCGTGCATAAGAAGGAAATTCTGGTTATCTGCCTCAAGACCAAGCTTGTGAACAACACGTGAGCTCATGGGGAATGCAGAAATACCAGCAGCACCAATCATGGGGTTGAATTTCTTTCCTTCGGGAAGGAAGATGTTGAGGAATTTTGCGAAGAGAACGCCACCTGCAGTATCGAAAATGAAAGCTACAAGACCAAGACCGAGAATGAGTGCTGTTTCCCAGGTAAGGAAAGCGTCTGCATTCATGTTTCTTGCAACTGTGATACCAAGGAGAATTGTGATAAGGTTTGCAAGAACCTTCTGTGCTGTTTCTGAAAGTGAATCAAGAACGCCACATTCTCTGATAAGGTTACCGAACATAAGGAAACCGATAAGAACTGCGGATTGGGGAGAAACAACACCTGCAATAATAGAAACAACGATGGGGAAGAGAATTCTTGTTGTTTTAGAAACAGATTTTCCTTCGTATTTCATACGGATTTTGCGTTCTTTTTTAGTTGTAAGAAGCTTGATAACAGGGGGCTGAACGATGGGCACAAGAGCCATATAGGAATATGCCGCAACAATGATAGCACCAATGTATTGGGAATTCAAAGCAGTTGCAACGAAGATTGATGTGGGACCATCAGCCGCACCGATAATAGCGATTGAAGCAGCTTCGTTGATGGGGAAGAAGAGTGATGCAACGCTAAGAGTGAAGAAAATACCGAACTGTGCTGCTGCACCGAAAATCATAAGCTTCGGATTGGAAAGGAGCGGACCGAAGTCAATCATTGCACCGATACCGATGAAAAGGAGCAAGGGGAAGAGCTCGTTTGCAACACCGGCGTTATAAAGAACTTCAATTGCACCATGTTCGGAAATAACGCCATCTGTAAGAGCGAGCGGGAGGTTAACGAGAATTGTACCGAAGCCCATAGGTAAAAGGAGTGTAGGCTCCATATCCTTTGCAATTGCAAGGTAGATAAGCAATCCGCCGATTGCCCACATAATGAGCATAGGAATAATTTCGGAGGTGAAATCCATTCCCATTACAGCTTCAAAAATACTCATTATTTTTGTGCCGAAATTTATTAAAGCATCCATATTTTTCCTTCTTTCAGTTTTAAAATTTATTCAACAATTCCTTCAAGGAAATTTGTTTCCTTAACATTAAGTTCTCTATCTACACGGAATGTTTTTATTTCGTGTTTGCCGATATCGAACCAGAAGCCGTTATCAAAGAGCTTTGACATAATATAACAACGAGTGGATTCAATACCCTTTGTTTCGTAAAGTCTTATGATAAGGTCGCCACTACCATCTTCACAACGTTTAAGTGCAGTAATGAGAACATTGTCTGCATTTGTGTAAAGGAAGCAGTCTTTTTGTGCAAGCTCGCCTTTGTGATAACTTTCGGGAACTGCAACAACATTATTATTAAACAGATGTGCCTCTTTAACAATATCGCTGTTTTCTGCTTCGCCATCGTGGAGATAAATTCCGTATGAGAAACGATTCAGACCTTCGTCAGTAAAGTTGAAGTTTGCATCGGGTCTGTAGGAATAGTGGTCTGCAAAAATAACATTTCTTAATGCAGTAAGACGTAATTCAGCACCGGGACAATCATAGCTGTATTTTGAATCACTCATCACTGAAATACCAAAGCGTTTACCATCCTTGGAAACTGTAAGATCTGCCCAGTTAAGTGCAGGCTCTTCATCGCCGTCACAAGGACGTTTAATAAAGCTGTTTGGAATTTCATAGGTTGAAATTTCATCATTTCCGCCAATGGGGAATGCGAATTTAAGAAGAGTGAATTTTTCCTGCCACATTGCTTTGCAGTCAACCTTTAAGGTTTTCTGTCCCTTAGCAAGAATGAATTCCTGTGTAAGATAAGACTCGTTGAACTTGTGTGTTGTTCTGATAACAGAACGGAGAACACCTTTTTCAACTCTTTCAATGCTTACTAATTCCATAAGACCTTTAACATCGTGGAATTTGAAAACATTGTGTGCCCATGTGTCTGTTTTGTGGTCATCAATAACAGTGGGGATGCTTAGGAAATTATCACTTGCATATTCTGTGTTTGTTTCTTTGTTTACAAGGCTCTTGATATAACCTGTCTGGCTATCAAGCTCAACAGAAATATATTCATTTTCCATGAAGAAATCCTGTTCGCCTGAAAGCTCTTTATCTGCCTCAATGTGTTCGCATTCAAGCCAGTATGTTGCATAGCCGAAGGGTGCAACCTTTGCCATAAACAATGTATCAAGATGCTCGTCATTTGAACGTGAAGAACGAACATTCTGGAAAAGAACTGAGTTTCCTTCGGAATCAGTTACTGCCTTTGAGGGATGGTACATTCTTACAGGCATATTGATTTCATAAGAATGGGGGTTGAAAACAATTACAGGACGGGGGAAGCCGTTATCTGCACCGGTGTAGTGTCGTGTTACAAGAATTGCATCACTTACACCATCAACCCATGTATCAATTTTACGTGCAATTTTAAGAACTGCATTATTATAACTTTCGGATGCAATATTTAAAGCGTAGCCTTCAGATTCTTTAACATCTTCATATGCTTCCATAATGGAGCAACCGCAAAGAATATCGTGGAATTGGTTGAAACAAACCTTTTTCCAGGCTGCCTCAAATTCTTTTGTTCTGGGTTTAGAATCTGTAACAATAGAAGAAATTGTATCCCATTTTTCTGCCGCTGCAAGGTTGTTTTCCGCTCTGCGGTTAAGTGCTTTAACAAGGCTTGTTGCACTGTAACAGCCACTTGCATGGTGCTGAAGCTCGTCCTGCCAAACTGGGATTTTAAGGAACTGGCTAAGCATATCTTCAAAATATTCGTTGGGAGAGGAAAACTCAAGCTCGTTGTAACCCTCTTTTTCAAGATTTGCTTTGAGATACTCGATATCGCCCTTTGTGGGCCCGCCACCGTGGTTTCCAACACCATAGAAGAGCATCATTCCGTGACCTGTTTCCTCTGCACGGTGATTGGCTTCATCAATTCTTCTGTCAAGAGCTTCTTTACCATTGGAAGCGTAGCCGTCAGGAATTCTGTAAGTCATAATACGTGTTCCGTCGGCACTGTCCCACCAGAAAAGGTTTTCGGGAATTTCTGCATTTTCGTGCATACCGGGACGCTGGAAAACATAAGTGTTCATACCGCCCTTTTTGAGTAACTGGGGAAGATTTGCATTGTGACCGAAGGAATCAACATTATAGCCTGTTTTGCAGGTGATACCAAATTTTTCGTAGTAGTAAAGCTGACTGTAAAGGGCCTGACGGGCGAAGCTTTCACCTGAGGGCATATTGCAGTCTGGCTGAACCCACCAGCCATTAACGGGTACCCATCTTCCTTTTTTTACCATTGCCTTGATTTCTTCAAACATCTGAGGGTCAATTTCTTCAACCCATTGATAGTATGCTGCAGAAGAGCAGGTGAAAACAAAGTCTTTGTATTCTTTTAATCTGTCAAGAGCACTGCGGAATGTCTGGAGAACTTCGCCGCAGCCTTCTTGCCAACGCCATAACCATATCGGGTCAAGGTGAGCGTTGCCAATAAGTTTTATTGTTTTATCCATTATTCTTCACCCTCCTCAATAAATCCGAAATATCTGCCTAACCAATATCCGAAAGTGAAAACATAACAGCTTTCAACACAGTAAACTCCACCACTGTCCTCATTTTTGTACTCAAGTGGGTTTCTGTCCAGCTTTGCGATAAATCTTTCGTCATTTGTGGGAAGTGCGGAAACCTCTTTGTAACCACCCATATATGTACGAACAGGATAGTCACGTCTTGCTGTAAGAGAAACATTACTTGCAAGACGGGAAGCGTTAAAGCGATAGAACCAGGTTCTTATTCTTTCCTCGTTGGGCTTTGCTTCGGGGTCGGAAAGGAAATATGGGAAATCATAGCAAGGATTGTATTCCGGAGCAAGAGAATATCTCCAGCTTCTGAAGCCTTCAAGGAAAAGCTTCTTTCTTTCCGGGTCAGTTTCAAGAGTTGCAAGGCCCCAGAATGCAAGAACTGCAAGGTTATGGTCACCATACATAATATCCTCGCGGTCATCAATACCTGCCTGAAGGCAAACATGATGGAAACGGTCAAAGTGACCTGCGGTCAATTCTGCATAACCTTTTTCATCGCAGAGCATATTGTATGTTTCAAGGAATTTACCTTCTTCGCCTGTAATATGCATTGTAACACGAAGGAACATAAGAAGCTCGGCGGAATTAAGACAAGCGTCTGCCCAACCCATACCGGAGTTGAAATATTCTTCATTCCATTTTGCCCATGTGGTGGGATTACCACTTGCTTCACGAAGCTGGAAGCCATTATCTATGATATGGTTCATTGTGTTTCTTGCAGCAGTTTTAAGAAGCTCATCATATTCAGGATCTTCGCATCCTAAAAATTCGTGAGCAACAAGAAGGTGAAGATAATGGTGAGTGATTTCGTCACTACTTGTGTCACCCTTGTAGGTGATATCAGTATCCTCATAGCCTTCGGAAGTGTAATATTTACGAAGTCTTTCGGGAATGGGTGCATCTGCTTTAACCTCAAGACCTACAATATTTTTCTTTCTTGCATCTGTTGTGTTAAGGCAGGATGCAGTAGCACCATTCTTTTTGTAGAACAGACCATCATCCGGAACGGGCTCGTCTTTTGTAAGGTATGTTCTTGCAACGAAGCCGTCGCCACGACCTGCAATATACATAAGAAGGAGGTTTGCTTCACTTGCTCTCATAGCAACATCTCTTGCTTCAAGAGTTTCGTGAGCATAATCGCCTTTTTCTCTTTTAAGAGTTGCATAACGGAAGATTTCGCCCATAGCATAGCCGGAAGAAAAGCTACCATCATTATCAGAATGTCCGTAAGGAAGAGCGGATTTAAGATTGCCGGGTTCTGAAAGGTGTTTCTGGCTAACCATACCGTGACGCTGAACGTATGTAAGAGTTTCTTCAAGAAGCTTGTAGGATTTCTCTTCCATAGTCATTTTTATCATAGCAATATGGGTTACACCTTTTTCGGTAAGAACCCAGACACCATCTGCATCATCAGGAACAAGAGCAAGAACATTGTTATCCAGAAGGTCACGTCTTGCACTGAAATACATAACTGTGTCATAGAGGTTGTCTGTATTGGGGTCATAACGGGTAACCCCACCGTTTGAACCATACCACATAACACCATTCTTACCCTCGCAGAAACAGGTGTAATCCTTTTTCTTCTGGGGAAGCGGATAGGGGAAGTCTGTTAAATCAGGCTTTTCAGGTCGGGCCTCTAAAAGAGCCTTTGGCACTTCAATATCGAATTTTTTGAAGTGGCTTGATACCCTTGTAAGCTGGGGGTAAAGTTTGATAGGTTGTGCCATCGAAACACTCCTTTACGAATTTATTGTGAAAATAAAATCCAAATTTATACATCATAAATCATACCAAAAATAAATGCAAAGTTCAATACATCAAGTAAAAATATATTGTATTAAAATTTAAAATATCTATTGGAATATTAAAGAGAAAGTGATATAATAAATCCAATAATGGCATATTTTGATTTAATTGAAAGGAAAATGCTTATGAATACATCAGTTTTTGATAAATATGAATCAGAGGTTCGCTCTTATTGCCGTAATTTCCCTGCGGTTTTCACAAAAGCCAAAGGATCAATTATTACTGCAGAGGACGGCAAGGAATATATAGATTTTTTCTGCGGTGCAGGTGCTCTTAACTACGGTCATAACCATAGTTATATCAAGGAGAGAATTATTGACTATCTTGAAGGTGATGGAATTATTCATTCTCTTGATATGTTCACATCTGCAAAGCGTGATTTCATTGAGTTTTTTGAAAAAAATATTCTTGAACCAAGAGGCTTTGATTATAAAATTCAATTTCCCGGTCCAACAGGTACAAATGCGGTAGAGGCAGCTCTTAAGCTTGCAAGAAAAGTGAAAAATAGAAACAATATTTTCGCATTTATGGGTGCCT
This sequence comes from Acutalibacteraceae bacterium, assembly GCA_045576915.1. Lineage (GTDB taxonomy): Bacteria > Bacillota > Clostridia > Oscillospirales > Acutalibacteraceae > DTU089. Next base: position 1,833 of record JAZNHK010000143.1, on the reverse strand, counting down.
TCCACGGTATGACTCTCGGTTCTCTTTCTATGACAACTGACAGAGATTCAAGAGAGGGTGCAGGTGTTGCTCTTACAGATGTAACCCATATCCCAACACCATATATGTTCCCTGAACTTGATGTTCTTAAATATATGCAGACTCTTATTGATGACGACCACTCAGGTGTTTCAAAGCCTGCAGCAGTATTTATTGAGCCTGTTCAGGCTGATGGAGGTATTCACGTTTTCAGCGTTGAGTTCCTTAAAGGCCTTCGTGATTTCTGTACAAGAAACGATATTCTTCTTGTTTGTGACGATATTCAGGTTGGTTCGGCAAGAACCGGTACATATTTCTCTTTTGAAAGAGCAGGCATTACACCGGATATTGTTACTCTTTCAAAATCAATTGGCGGCTATGGTATGCCTTTCGCTCTCGTTCTCTTTAAGCCCGAGCTTGATATCTGGAAACCAGGTGAGCATAATGGCACATTCCGTGGCAGTCAGCTTTCAATTGTTGCTGCAAAAGCAGGTCTTGAAATAATGCTAAAAGAGAATGTTGAAAAAGAAGTTCAACGCAAAGGCGAAATCATAAAAGAATATCTTGGCAAAGTCAAAGAAATCAACGAAAACTTTGATGTCCGCGGTATTGGTTTTATGTGGGGTGTTGACTGTAATAAAGTCAAACCCGATGCAGTTTCAAGAGCAATTGTTAGAGAGTGTTTTGACAATGGTCTTATTGTTGAAAGAGCAGGCAGAAATAACGATGTTGTTAAACTTATGCCCTGCCTTTTAGCAGACGACGAAACCCTCAAAAAAGGTCTTGCAATTTTTGTTAATGCAGTTAAAACAGTTGTTGAAAAAATGTAACTAATTAAGCTATTGCAAAGCAGCAACTGTTTTGCAATAGCTTTTTGTTAAACAGGAGAGAAAATGAAAAACAATAACCAACGAAAAACAAGTACAGCGAAGCTTTTGAAACGCTTTTTGCCGTACTATAAATTACATGTAAAAACATTGATATTTGATTTATTCTGTGCTTCGCTTACCACTGTTTGTGAACTGGCACTTCCTATGATTGTGCGTTATATAACAAATGCCGTAACAACAGATATTTCTCTTCTCACACCTGCGATTATTCTCAGTGTGGGCGGTGCATATCTTGTTATGAGAATAATTGACGCTGTTGCAAACTATTATATGGCATCTATCGGTCATATTATGGGCACGAAAATGGAAACAGCTATGCGTAAGGATTTGTTCGGTCATCTGCAGAAACTTTCTTATTCCTATTATGACAATACCAAAGTGGGAACAATAATGTCCCGTATCACAAGTGATTTATTTGATGTTACGGAGTTTGCTCATCATTGTCCCGAGGAGTTTTTTATTGCAGGAATTAAAATTGTTGTTTCATTTACAATTTTAAGCTTTATAAATCTTCCTTTGACTTGTCTTTTGTTTGCGGTTATACCCGTTATGGCAATTTGCCTTAAATATTTCAAAAAACGTATGCACGAGGGCTTCCGTCAGTCAAGAGTTGTTGTAGGTGAGCTTAACTCACAGATAGAGGATTCGCTCCTTGGTGTTCGTGTTGTTAAATCCTTCGCAAATGAAAACCTTGAAGAAACTAAGTTTAAAAAAGGTAACGAAAAATTCCTTGCAATCAAATCTAAAGTTTATAAATATATGGGTTCTCACAGCTCAATTAACAGAGTTTTTGAGGGTGTGATGTATATCCTTATAGTTGTTGCAGGTGCATTCACCCTTGTTAAAGGGAAAATTACTGCCGCAGACTATGTTGCATACCTTCTTTATATCGGCACACTTCTTACATCTATAAGAAAAATTATTG
>JAZNHK010000142.1:0-45425 GCA_045576915.1 Acutalibacteraceae bacterium | reverse complement strand
GATGCACAAAAGCATCCCGAGAAATATCCTCAGCTTACAGTAAGAGTAGGCGGTTATGCAGTTAAGTTTATCAAGCTCACAAAAGAACAGCAGGATGAGGTTATTTCAAGAACATTTCACGATAAAATATAATGACAGGATATATTCATTCAAAGGAATCCTTTGGCACGGTTGACGGCCCCGGCATAAGATATGTTCTTTTTATGCAGGGGTGTCCCATGAGATGTCTCTATTGCCACAATCCTGATACATGGGAAACGGGCAAAGGAACACCCATAACTGTTGAAGAGGTTATTGATGAGATTAAGAAAAATATTGCCTTTTACAAAAAAGGCGGTATTACTGTAAGTGGAGGTGAACCTCTTCTTCAGATAGATTTCTTAACAGAATTATTTAAACGATGCAAAGGAGAAAAAATTCACACCTGTATTGATACCTCGGGGATTACATTCAAAAATGAAAAAGAATATCTGTCAAAGCTTGAAGCTCTTTTAGAAAATACAGACCTTGTAATGCTGGATATTAAGCATATAAATACAAGCAATCACAAAATTCTGACAGGGTGGGGGAATGAAAATATCCTCGATTTTGCAAAGTACCTTGAGGGAAAGAGAATCCCCCTTTGGGTAAGACATGTGATTGTACCCGGCTATACTGACCGAAAGGAAGAGCTTGTTCAGTTGGGTGAGTTTATAGGTACGCTCAGAAATCTGAAAGGTCTGGATGTTTTGCCTTATCATACAATGGGCGTCAGCAAATATAAAGAAATGAATATTCCATACAGATTAGAAGGGATTGAGCCTCTTTCTCAAACTGATGCTGTAAAGGCAAAAGAGTATATATTATATGGTATAAGAAAAAGCCGTCAACCTCAAAGTTGACGGCTTTTTACGGCATAATTGGTGTTGGATTAAGCTTATTGGTGATTATTTTAGTTGAAAATAATGAGTTTCGAAAAATTCTCGGAAAATATTCGAGTGCTTTACGTGAATTTTTACAATGGTACAAGGTGTTTGTTGTGCAAACTGTCAAAAATAAAGAAAAAGCAAAAAAACTGTTTACAAAAAATTGTTGATGTGATATTATTTGTGTGTAGCAAAGGTACGGAACATTCCCGTTAAGGTTTGTACGTAACCTAGCACACTATAAAAGGTATTACGGTGAGGGTGAATGACACTTACCTGTAATATTAAAAAAATATTTTTTTAAAGGAGTTGTTCGTAAATGTTTAAGTTTATGAAGAGCAAAAAGGGTTTCACCCTCGTTGAATTAATGATCGTTGTTGTTATCATGGCTATCCTCGTTGCAGTTGCAGTTCCGATTTTCTCAGCTGTTACAAAGAACGCTCGTGTAAAAACTTGCGCAGCTAACCGTCGTGAAATCGTTTCACAGGTTACAAACTATGCAATGGCACAGCAGGCTAATTTAGAGGGTAAATTCTCCATTACTTCTGATGGTAAAACAGGTGCTATCACAGGTAACACAATGTCTGCTACTCTTCCTGATGGTTCTATCAAATTGCTTTTCCAGACTCTTCCTTTCTGCCCCGCTGGTGGTGCTTATGATGTTCAGTGTGGTAAAGGTACTGGCGAAGAAGCAGGTTCTGTTACAGTTACAGTTACATGCGATGGCGGTACAGACGCTGGTGAACACGTATAATTAGATACTTAACCAAGATTCCCGGGTAATCCCCGGGAATTTTATTTTACCAAAATAATGAAAAACTCTTTACAATAACAAAATAATATGGTATTATTCTGGTATAAAAGTTTCGTTTTATTCACGGAAAGTGGTGTAATGTAAATGTTTAAATTTTTTAAAAGTAAAAAAGGTTTCACTCTTGTTGAATTGATGATTGTTGTTGTTATTATGGCTATTCTTGTTGCAGTTGCGGTCCCTGTTTTTTCTGCAGTTACCAAAAACTCAAGAATAAAAACCTGTGCAGCTAACAGACGTGAGATAGTTGTACAGTTAAATAACTATACAATGGGTGCAGTTGATGGTGTTCAGAATGTTTATGATATGAGTTTTTCAATTGTTTCTGATGGAGATATTGGCGTTCTTGGTAATGATATTTCCGGTATTTCGTCTGCAACGGTTGCTAAGCTTTTCCATGAATTACCATATTGTCCTGCAGGCGACCCCGCAAAGCCGGTTACATACACGGTTGTTGTTACAAAAAATGAAACTGCAATTGCAGATGATTTTGCAACTGTAACTGTTGAATGTGACGCTGAAGAAGGCCACAAATAAAAAATGTAACGGAGTTTCTTTCGAAACTCCGCTTTTATTTTTATACTATTTTAAAGTATTGCTTTAATAAAAAAAATGTGATAAAATTATCGTATATTTTTATGAGGTGAGCTTATGTTATATAAATATCTTATTTCCCGAAAAGGCTTTACAATGATGGAAATTCTTATTGTTTTAGTTATAATGGGAATTCTTTCCGGTGTTGCAATACCAATGTTCGGCAGCTTATTGAGCAAGCAAAAGGTTACTGAATGTCGTAGTCAGAGTAGTGTAATGCAAACTGCAGTTAAACAAGCTATGATTGGTATGATTGATAATGGAAAAGCTCAGAAAACTATATATTTCCCTAACGCGGATGAAGATTCGTATACTGTTTACTCAGGGGATGGTGTTGAAGATACTTTAGATGATGCTTATGTTGGTAAGGAATGCTTCGTTTTCTCTTATCCTGAAGCTATAGCGGGAGAAACACAGAAATATCCTTATGTTTCAGGGATGAATGTATTTACATTAGGTGATCTGAGGGGTGGTTACAGAGGTGATCCTGAAACGGATTATAAGAAGTTTTGTGAAGACCCTTATTTCCATTTTTTGAAGAAGGAAGCTCTTGCAGATAAAGATTTTTATGTGTATTTACATAATGAGGAAATTCCTGTGTGTCCTTTTGCTGATTATGAGGATAATGACCCATCAAATAATTATTACTATTATGTTTTTTACGATGGTAAAGTGCTTTGTTCTTGTTCGAAATGCAACGCTATTGATTGATTTTTATTATTGGTGATTATATGAAATTAAATGAAAATTATATTTTGAAAACTATTGCAGGGATGTCCGTTGTTGTTCCTGTAGGTGATGCGATAAACAATATTCAAGGGATGATTACACTTAACGGTCCGGCAGAGATTATCTGGAAAGCTCTTGAAAATGGCAAAACTTATGATGAAATTGTTGCAGAAATCAAAAGCGAGTATGATGCCCCCGAGGATGTTATAAAAAAGGATTTGGATGCATTTCTTGAAAAATTAAAAAATTATAAGATTATGGAGTAATCGCTTTGAAAATCAGAGTAGCAGATTTGATTGTTAAAATGGATGTGAGCAGTGATTTTCTTGTTTCACGTCTTGGTCCGTATTATTGTAACGAGGCAGAAAATGCGGATATATCAATAGATGTTTCAAAACAATTTTATATAGACCGACAAAAGGAAAATCCTCACATGACATTGGGTGAATGTGAATGCCTTTGGAGCGGTGGATATTTTTATGAGCAGCTTACACGTTTCAATGGCGTTATGCTCCACGCTTCTTGCGTAGAATATGAGGGGAAGGCTTATTTGTTTTCTGCTCGTTCAGGAACAGGTAAATCAACTCATACTCATTTATGGCTCAAATATTTGCCGGGCTCACGTATTATAAATGATGATAAACCTGCCATCAGATGTATTGATGGTGTATACTATGCATACGGTACTCCCTGGAGCGGAAAGACAGATGAAAGTGTAAATATTGGTGTACCTATTGCAGGAATTGTTTTTCTTTCAAGAGGCGAAAATAAGATAAATCGCATTCCCGGTATTAAAGCTCTGAAGCTTTTTATGGACCAGACTGTAAGGCCCAAGGAAAAAGCTCTCATGAGCAATATGCTTGAAACTTTAAATGGTATTTTAACAAATATTCCTATTTATGAGATGTCTTGCGATATGTCTGAAGAAGCAGTTATGACAGCTTATAAAGGTATGCAGGAGAATTAAAATGGCTAGAAAAAGACGAAATGATAAAAAGAACAAAAAGCGTGCATTGATAATTCTTTGTTTTTTGCTTGTTTTTTGCATCGGGATTTTTGCAGTTGGGTTTAATTATTATAAGAGTTTAAAAGAAACTCCTCCACCGGTAGAGGATACTCTTACATACGACTTTGACGATGAAACCCAACCTGAGGTTTTGGAGGATGACCCTGAATTTGATAAGATTTTTGCGGGTGATGCTTCAGAGTTTAAAACGGCACTTAAAGAATGGGCTACCAACGGTGGCGACGTTATGTATTCTAAAGATGTTCTTAATGTTCTTTGCGTTGGTGTTGATACCCGAAACAAAAATACCATTTCAGGTCTTTCAGACTCTATGATTATTGTTTCTATAAATCAAAAATTAGGTACTATAACATTAACTTCAATAATGCGTGATAGCTTCGCATATCTTGAATCACCTGATGGTGGCGGAAGCTTTAATAAAATAAACTCCGCTTTCCCGTTTTATGGTGTCGATAGCCTTATAAATACCATTGAAAGCCATTTTAAAATAAGAATTGATGGTTATGCAATGATTAACTTTGCTTTCTTTAAGGCGGTTATTGATGAGCTTGGTGGAGTTGACGTTCCCGTCCAGCAATACGAGGCAAATTATCTTAACAAGAATTATGGATTTAGTATTTCATCAGGAGATTCGGTAAACTTAAATGGTGATGAGGCACTTGCTTTCTGCAGAAGCCGTAACTGCGATTCTGATGGTGATGTTAGCAGAACAAGAAGACAACGTCAGGTAATGGTTGCACTTCTGAAAAAAGCTGCCACTATTCAGACTTCTGAAATTACCGGATATATTAAAACATTTTTGCCATACTTAAAAACAAGTTATCAGGAAACAGAAGTGATATCACTTGCCACAAAGGCTGTTGTTGGTGGTTGGGCTAATTTCTCTGTTCAACAGATTGTCATGCCGGATGAGGCGTCGAGAGAGGCTCATTCTGGCTCTACCTGGTATTGGGCGGTGGATTACCCTCTTGCAGCACAAACCTTGCAGACGCAAATTTATGGATTTTCTAATATAGATCTGGCTGAGGATAGAGTTTCTCCATTGGATATAAATTAAAGGAAAAATGACCTGAACAGAATTTTTAAAATTCTGTTCAGGTCATAAGTTTTAAAAGACTTAGAATTCGGGGATTTCAATTGTAACTTCTCTGCCGAGGTCAGAAGAGCGAGCAATACCATCAATGATTGCCTGATTGTAAATAATCTGGCTTGAAGGAACAGGAGCAGGAAGATTGAATTCAATTGCATCAATGAATGAACGGATTTTCTTATCAAAGTTATCACCATCATTGTTGCACTCAGGAATAACAGTTTCAACACATTCTCCTGCGATGTTGTGGTAAATTGTCATAGGTCCACCGATTGAACCATTCCAGCATTCGGTTGAGGGAATACGAAGACCGCCTTCTGTACCCATGATGATTGTGTCACCGGGAGTGTCGCAATGCATTGCCCATGCAATACGGAAGTCAAGAACGATATCGTTTTCAAGGCGGATATAAGCAGCTGCAAAGTCATCAACACCGAAAACCTCTGTGTATTCGGGTTTCTGAAGATATTCGGGCTTTTTGCCGAAAAGACCTGCCTTAAATCCTGTTACTGTAAGGGGCTTGGGATAGCCGATTGCATTGAGAACCATATCAAGTGAGTAGCAACCGATGTCACCAAGAGCACCAAGACCAGCTGTGTCTTCCTGAATGAAGGATGTGCCGAAGGGAGTGGGGATACCCATTCTTCTGCCGCCACCGGTCTGGATGTAGTAGATTTTACCAAGAACGCCGCTTTCGCAGATTTTCTTAACCATTTTCATGTTTTCGTCAAAACGGGGCTGGAAACCGATGGAGAGGATTTTTCCACTCTTCTTTTCAGCCTTGCAGATTTCAACAGCTTCTTCAAGAGTAACACACATAGGTTTTTCAAGAAGAACGTGAACGCCATGCTCAAGTGCATAAATAGCACAGGGTGCGTGCTCACGGTTGTATGTACAGATTGAAACTGCATCAAGGTCTTTTTCGTTGTCGATAAGCTCTTTATCACTTAAATAGTAGTTACCTTCAACTCCGTTCTGCTTTGCAAAAGCTTCAGCTTTGCCGGGAACGAGATCTGCAAAAGCAACAACCTCAACATCATCACATTTTAAATAGCTTTGAAGGTGTGCTTCAGCAATCCAACCGCAACCGATAATACCGACTTTGATTTTTTTGCCGTCGTAAACCTTTTGTTCTGTTTGCTTTTCTTTGAAAGCATCAAGAATGTTTGACATAATATACCTCCGTTCCGCTTTCGCGGGTCTTATATATACAATATTAGATTACCATATTACGAAAATTCTTTCAATAATTGATGTAAATTTTATAAGCTTTTTGGGGACTTAAAACTATACAAAATCTTCGGATGATATATAGTATTATTTACCAAAAAGCTTTTTCATATGAAAAATAAACAGTTTTAATGACAAAACGTTCACAGTTTATTCATAAACTTACAACATAATAAGCAAATAAAAAGGTTACCATATACACAAGCCAATACGATACGCAGGAAGTCAAAGACTTCTCGTTCAAGAAAAGACCACCGGAACAACGGTGGTCTTTTCTTGTGTAGAAAAATAGCACTTTTATTTGTAGATTTTACATTATTGCTTTTTGGTGTGTGGTATTGTAATATATAATTGTATAATATATTTGAGGTGATAATGTGGTTATCTACCCCGAATCCTTTAGCGTTAAGCCAAATACTGAGGCTACGTTGGCATTCAGGAATCTTTTTAATACATCTGCACAGACAGCGGTAGGAAAGAATCTTACTCTTCCTAAGGGTAAGTATGTTTTTTTGAGTAAAAATGCAGAAGAAAGAGAACTTTTTATTTCCAACACTGTTGCAGAGAATGAATATAAAAATGGTGAAAAACCTAATGTGAGAAAAATAGGGTTTGCAATTGAAAATGTAAGAAATATGGAAATAGATTGCAACGACTCTGTTTTTATTGTTGATGGAAATATGACTAATATTTTTATCAATAATTGCGAAAATGTTGTGCTGAAAAATCTTACAATTGTCACAGTTAAGCCTAATGTTCATAAGATTACTGTACTTAAAGCTTCGCCTTTTTATGTAACATTTAAAATTGATGGTGAAAGCAATTTTAAAGAAGAAAACGGCGAGTATTATTGGTTTGGCACAGATTATAAAATGAGCTTTGAGGATTTTAAAAACAGTGGTTGGTGGATGCCGACTGCCAAGCCTGATAATTATTTTCATATAAAAAGAAATGGTGCACACCCGTTAAAAGGTGCTTCTAACATACGTCAGGTAAGCGATAGAGTTTTTAATGTCAGATATCTTCTTCCTAAAGATTATGTAGAGGGTCAGGTTTTTTATTTGTTTCCTGTTATTCGTGATCAGGTTGGTGTGTTGATAAATTCCTCAAAAAAGATAACATTAAAAAATGTTAAACAGCAGTATAACCGCGGAATTGCACTTATTGCACAGGATTGTGATGGTGTAACCTTGGAAAAACTCGATTTTTCTCCGGATAAAGGCAGCGAGGTTGATTTTTGTTCTCATGCAGATTTTCTTCAGTTCAGTATGTGCAGAGGAAAAATATCTGTAAAAAACAGTAACTTTGATGCTGCCGGTGATGATGTTTGCAATGTTCACGGAGTTCATTTTAAAATTGTTGAATGTAACAAGGATAAGTTGGTGGTTAAATTTCCTCATCCTCAGACCTATGGGTTTGAGTGCATCAGGGAAGGGGATACCCTCGCTTTTATTGACCCGAAAACTCTTGTTGAGGTTGGCAGAACTAAGGTGCTCAAAGCAAAGCTTCGTGATAAATATTATTATGATATAATAACCGCTACCTATGATGCACCACTTGGTGTGGGCGGTTGTGTTGAAAATGTTTCTGCAAATCCGGATTTTGAATTTTCTGAAAATACAATTAACCGAATTGTTACAAGGGGGGTTCTTGCTACAACAAGGGGAAAAATCAGAATTGAGAACAATAAATTTTTGAATACGGGTATGAGTGGTGTGCTTATTTCTGATGATGCTTCAACCTGGTTTGAGAGTGGTTGCGTTTGTGATGTTGTAATTCGAGGTAATGCCTTTATGAATTGCGAAGCGGATGCCATACTCATAAAACCCGAAAATAAAAAATATGCAGGTCCTGTTCATCGCAATATCCTTATTGAAAACAACTTGTTTGTTATGAATGATACCTATGCAGTAAACGCTTCTTGTTGTTCGGATGTTGTTGTCAGAGGAAATACTTACGCAGGAAATCCCAAAAACAATAAATGGATTGTTACGGACAAAGTAGAAAATTTTGTTGCGGACGAGCCGAAATAAAACAAAAAAGCCGTCCGTTGAAGGATGGCTTTTTGCTTTGATAAATTTTACTTTGCTTTGAAGGATTGGCAGCAAGTTGCATCAACTGATTTTGCATCGCAATTGCATGAACCTACTTCAATAACGTTTTTAGTACAATAGTTTGCATCTTTACAATGATATACACAAGTATCTACTGTGCAACCAATACTGTTGTTTTTTTGATTATTCATTATTTGCAACCTCCTTTGCAATAATTAGTATTGACAAAAAATATTTTTTAATCAGAGGTATTTATATGAAAAAAGAAAATGTTATAACAACCTGTTATTCAATTTTGAGAAAATGTACTCCGTTGGATTTTGATTGCGGTATGCTTTGTGGTGGTAAATGCTGCAAGGGTGATGAAAAAACAGGGATGCTTCTTTTTCCTGGTGAAGAAAATCTCATTGACCCGAATATAAATGTTATAGAAACGGAGAATGGCGATAAACTTGCAGTTTGTAATGGTACTTGCGATAGAAATAAGCGTCCTCTTGCTTGTAGGATTTATCCGTTGTTTCCTGTAGTGCGAGAGGAAGAGGATAAAATGATAGTTAAGGTTTACTTTGATTATAGAGCGGATTGTCCTCTTGCAATACCAAGCGATAAATATCAGTTTAATAAAAAATTTGTTAAAGCTGTAAAAAGAGTCGGAGAAAGACTTTTGTTAAATGAAGAAATTTCAAAATATTATCTTGAGCTTTCAAATATCTGTTTGGATTATTATGATTTGTTAGGAAAATTAAAATAATAAAAAAATTTAAAAATTTTTTAAAAAATGTTGACAAAGGCCCTTTCGTCTGTTATATTATAAATGCAAATAGTAACCATTACTATTTAACAGCAAAACAGACAGGAGATGGTTATATGAGGAGTTCACGTCAAAGAGATGCAGTTCTGGATGTTTTAAAAATTTCTTGTGACCATCCTACTGCGGATGTTGTTTATGAAAGGGTAAAAGAAAAAATCCCGAATATAAGTCTTGGAACTGTTTACAGAAACCTGGGTCAGCTTCACGATGAAGGTCTTATAACTGTAATTGAAAGCAGCGACAAAAAGGTTCATTACGAGGGCAACCTTGAAGACCACATTCACTTCTTGTGTAAAAATTGTCAGATAATAACCGATATTTTTTGCAAGAACGAGGTTCCTAAAGTTTTCGATAATTTAGGACATCTGGTTGAATCTCAAAAAACTGTTTATTACGGAATCTGCAAAGATTGCCGCGATAATATATAAAATGTATTTAATTTAAAGTTTATTTAAAGGAGTCAATTGTTATGAAAAAATGGAAATGTTTAGTATGCGGTCAGATCGTTGAAGGCGAAAATCCTCCTGCAGCTTGCCCTCTTTGCAAAGCTCCCGCAGAAAAGTTTGTTGAAGTTAAAGAAGAAGAAATGACCTGGGCAGCAGAGCATGTTCTTGGCGTAGCTAAAGGTGTAAGCGAAGAAATCATCGAAGGTCTTCGTGCAAACTTCCAGGGTGAATGTACAGAGGTTGGTATGTATCTTGCAATGGCAAGAGTTGCTCATAGAGAAGGCTATCCCGAAATTGGTCTTTATTGGGAAAAAGCTGCTTATGAAGAGGCAGAGCATGCAGCAAAATTCGCAGAGCTTCTCGGTGAACTCGTAACAGATTCCACAAAGAAAAACCTTGAAATGAGAGTTGAAGCAGAAAATGGTGCAACTCTTGGTAAGTTTGAACTTGCTAAGATGGCTAAAGAGCAGAATCTCGATGCTATCCACGATACTGTTCATGAAATGGCTCGCGATGAAGCAAGACACGGCAAAGCATTCGAAGGTCTTCTTAAGAGATATTTCGGTTAATAAAATTTAATTCATAAAATATAGATTACTCATATTTCGTAAAAAGGAGGCAACATTATGAGAAGGACATTATTGACAGTATTGGCGACATTAGCAGTAGTTGCCGTTGTTGCCGGAATGTTTTTTGCAGGTAAATTAGTTGGAAAAAATGAAACTACAGAAGAAACTACTCAACCAAATGCAATTGTAGAACAAACTGTAGCAGAAACGCAAGCGGTGATTCCCGTAACAACTGAAGCTCAGAATACAGTTAAAGAAGAGAAAACAACTGTTGTTACACATGTTGTTACTGTACCCGTTGAGCAAAAGGTGCCTGAAAAACATGATGTTGTTCCAGAAAAGGAAACTGAAAAACCCGCTGAAAAGCCCACAGAACCTGCGACTAAGGCGAATAAACCTGATAAAAATGTAGAAACTACTAAAAATTCAGTTGCTAAAATTACTCGCGAGCAGGCTAAAAAAATAGCTCTCGATCACGCAGGTTTAAAAGAATCTGAGGTTCGCGGGTTGGAAGTGGAGCTCGATTTTGAAAAAGGTGTCTACGAATATGAAGTAAGCTTTGAAAGCGGTAAGTATGACTACGATTATGAAATCAATGGGGATACCGGCAAAATCAAGTATGCAGACAAAGAAATCGACGACTGAATTTAAATATTCAGAATAGGAGATGTTTTTTGTGAAATACGAATGTCCTTGCGGCTATGTGTATGACCCTGAAATGGGGGACCCGGATAGTGGTATTGCCCCCGGTACAGCCTGGGAGGATATCCCCGATGATTGGGTATGCCCCGTGTGCAGTCTTGGTAAAGACGTTTTCAGAGAGGTTTAAAGGTTGAACCGGCGGAACTCAGGCTCCGTCGGTTTTTATCTTGCTTTAATAATAAATGTGTTATATGATAAAAATAAAAAGGTCAGGCTATTTATGTTAAAAAACATATTTTGTTTTCGTTCAATAGATGAGGAATATCTATCTAAAGATGTTACAACTTGTTTAAAAGGCATATTCTCGATAGCTATTATATTTATACATATTAGAGGAAAAATGTTTTTTCTTAATGATACTATTTTGGGTATGGCTCTAACCGCTTTAGGATATTTGACCGGAGCAATATTTTTCTTCGTGTCAGGATATGGCTTGAATTTTTCTTTTAAAAGAAATGCCACGTATATAAATGATTTTCCTAAAAAGAGAATTTTGGATTTGTATGTAAAGTATTTAATTGTTTTACTTATGAACATTCTGTTTGTAGGGTTGACAAAACAAGAAATTGATATTTTGGCAATAGCAAAATCGTTGTTTTTCTTAGATAATGTTGTTATTTATGGTTGGTTTGTTCAAGCTATTATAGTGCTTTATATAATATTTTATTTTGTTATGCGTTTTGTTCCTGACAGCTACAAAACACTTCGTTTTTTTATTATAGGCTTAGTGTATGTATCCTTTGTAATTCTGACAAAACAAGATTTTATATGGATTGAACCTATACTTGCTTTTTTGTTAGGGATGATATGGTCAGAATACAAATGTAAAATAGATGCGTTTATTGTTGGAAAAAGGTTTTGGCTGGCAGGTGCCTTTAGCTTTGTGCTATTTGGTGTTTGTTTGTTGTTGGGGAATTTAAATCTACTATCTGATATTTTAACAAAAGCTTTTAAAGTTGTTTCTGCACCATTGTTTGTTGTGGTTATATTGTTGATTTGCCAAAAAATAAAAATTAACAATAAATTTTTCAGATTTTTTGGTGAAAGAACCTTTGAACTATATTTAATTCAGGGCTTTTTTATAAATATATTCAGAAGCCAATATATTAAAGTGAACAGCATTGCATTGTATATAGTTTTGGTGTGCGTATGTACAGTGATAAGTGCATGTTTGCTTCATTTGATTTTTAATTATGTGAGTAAAAAATTTAAAAATATATAATCAGGAGGCTTTAATATGGATAAAACCGCATTATTTAATTTATCTTATGGTGTTTATGTTGTGACTACCTGGTCTGAGGGAAAGGCAACCGGATGCACTGCAAACTCTGCTATGCAGATAACTTCAGAACCGGCTACAATTGCAGTTTCAATTAATCACGATAACTTTACAAACGCTTGTATAAAGGATACAGGAGTTTTTGCACTTAACATACTTGGAGAAAATGTTGACCCGATGGTTATAGGTTCTTTTGGCTTCAGAAGCGGTAGGGATGTTGATAAATTTGAGGGTATAGAGCCACTTGTGAAGGGTTACTTACCAATTTTGCCCGATGCTATGTGTTACATAACCTGCAAGGTTATCGACACAATGGAAACAGCTACTCATACTGTATTTTTAGGTGAGGTTACAGATGCAGGAAATCTGAAAAAGGATACTCCTATGACATATAAATATTATCACGAGGTTATTAAGGGAACTGCACCTAAAAATGCTCCCACATACAAAGGTGAATGAAAAAATGTGCAACTGATAAGGGTTTCAGTTGCACATTTTTTTATTGTTCTATTAAATCAATAAACATATTTTTCTTTAATTCTTCGCGTGGTAAGAATGGTGCAAGATCTTCTAACGGAGGGCTGACTATTGTTCCGTCAGGAAGTTTTTTTGCACTGCTTTTGGGCTCCCATACCTGTTTGGTATCTGTAAAAATTTCACAGAATAATGGACCGTTAATGGAGAGAACCTCGTCTACAATCTTTTTCATTTCTTCATTACTGTGAGCAGAAAAATATTTATAACCAAAGGCTTCTGCAATTTTTTTGAACTCAGGGAAGGAGAGGTCGTTTGATTCAGGGCCTATACCCACCTTTGTATGTTCGCTGAAAAGGTTGCTTTGCGTTAAACGGATTGAATGGTAGCCGTTGTTATTTATAAGGAAAATTTTGATGGGTAATTTATTAGTAATGATTGTTTGCAATTCCTGCAAATTCATCATTATACTTCCGTCACCTTCAAGGCATATGGTGTTTTTTTGTCCTGAACTGATGCAAAGACCTATTGCGGCAGGTAGACCATATCCCATACTTGCAGTAGCACTATTTATGATGAAACGGCTACCATTTTGTATACGGTAGCACTGGTTGCCAACAACACAGCAAGCACCATTTGATACGGCGGTTAAGCTGTTTTCGGGTAGGCGTGAGCTTAAATAATCAATAAAAGCGTAAACGTTGGTAAGCTCTTCTTTTGTTTCATAGTGTCGCGGAAGGACAACGGGATAATCCCTTTTCCAGTTACGGCAGGTTGTAAGCCAGTTTTCATCACAAGAAAAAGGTTTATCAAGTGCTTTATAAAGCTTGTTAAGAAAATCTTTTGCATCCGCCCAAACAGGTATATCCACGTGGATTGTGTGTTTTTTCATTTCCGCAGGGTCAATATCAACCATAATTACCTTTGCTTCGCGAGCCCAGGTTTTGAAATTATAGCCAACCTGACGAATAGAGATTCTTGTACCGACAGCAAGAATCAAGTCTGCATTCTGTATTGCCCAGTTGCCAGGTCTGTCGCCCATATTACCTGCTCTTCCGCAGTATAGGGGATTAGCGGTTTCAATAAGGTCAATTGCATTCCAATAGGTAACAACGGGTATGTTGAGTTTTTCCAGAACTTTTCTGAAATTTTCATAACCACCGGAAAGTCTTATTCCGTTACCTGCATATAAAACGGGTCTTTTTGCTTTTTTTATTTCTTCTAAAATTAAAAGTATTGTTTCGCTATCAATTTCAGGCGGTTGTTTTTTGCTATCTTCTTCAGGATTGTATTTTTTCAAGTTATCTGTTTCTATAATTGCACCCTGAAAGTTTACGGGAATATCAATCCATACGGGACCGGGTCTGCCTGTTGTTGCCAGATGCCAAGCTTTTTCCAGAATATAATTTATATCATCAGGATTTTCTACCATAACCGCATATTTGGTCATAGGCTCAACAGATTTTACGATGTCATATTCCTGGTCACCAACGGCACGTAATGGCAGACCATCTGTGAATTGCATAGCATATCTTGCAGTTGTGTCATATCGCACCTGACCGCTGATTATGAACATAGGGATAGAATCAAGCCAACCGCCTACAACACCTGTTAATGCATTTGTGCCACCGGGACCGGTTGTTACGCAGACTGCGGCAACTTTATTGTTGAGTCGTGCATAGCTTTCAGCGGCTATTGCACAAGCTTGTTCGTGGTGATTGTAGGTTACATTCAGACCATTGTTGTGGCCAAGAGCGTCATTTAAGTGCATAGCTCCGCCACCAACTACGCTAAAGCAGTCGGTTACACCTTTGTTTACAAGAAAGTTTGCTACATAATCCGCCAGTCTGATTTTCATAAATGCACCTTATTCATCAAAATTAAGTCTTTCTTCCTCGACAACAAGTGGTCGATTCATAAGACGGGTGTTTATATTCATTATGTATTCTCCCAAAAAACCAAGGAAGAAAAGCTGAAGAGAACACAAAAAACTTAAAATTATAATTGTTGGGGCTGCACCGCCGGGGAAACGGTCCCACCAGACAAGCTTCATTGTAAGGTAAAGAATACCCACCAAAAAGCTTATAATTGCGGCAGCGAAGCCAACAAATGTAGCAATTCGCAAGCCTGCTTTTGTGTATGAGGTAAAGCTGAGCATAGCAGCATCGTAAAGAGTAAAAAAGTTATTATGTGTTTTACCTGCTGCACGCTTTTGTTGGGTGTATTCAATATCTTTTCTTTTATAACCAAGCTCCGCAACAATACCACGGATAAATGGGGTGGGGTCTTTTAAATCCTTTAAAACCTCAACAAAGCTTCTGTCATAAAGAGCGAATCCTGTGAAATGCTCAATTTGTTCAACAGAAGAGAATTTTTTTATAAGCTTATAATAGCAAGTTCTGAAAAGTCGTATGAGTTTGTTTTCTTTACTCGCACTTTTTATTGCACATACAATTTTGTAGCCGTTTTCCCACTCTTTTATAAATTTGGGAATCATTTCAACAGGGTCCTGAAAATCTGCACATATAGGGATTACACAATCACCGCTTGATTGTAAAATAGCATAATAAGGTGAATTGAATTGTCCGAAATTTTTTGCATTTAAAATTGCCTTTACTTTTTTATTCTGTTTGCAGATTTCACGTATGAGAATACGTGTGTTATCAGTTGAACAGTTATCTATTACAAGAATTTCATAATCATATTGGGGCAAGGAAGTAACAATTTCATTTTCAACTGCCTTGCATATTCCAACAATATTTTCCTGTTCGTTGTAGCAGGGGATAACAATCCCGATTTTCTTTTTGTCCACGATAATACCTCTTTTACAGGTGATTTTCAGTAATATATTTTATTGTTTCCTTTATACCTTTTTCAAATGTGGTTGAGGGCGAGAAGCCTGTATCATTTGTGAGTGATTCAATATCAGCACAAAGATACATTGGTTGGTTGGGATAATAATCAATTGCACCGAGAATACATTTTGATTGTGTATTTGTAACATCTGACATTTTTTTAATATATTCTTTTAGTTGCATTGTTTTTCCGTAACCGATTGGGTATGTTTTGCCGTTTACGCCTTTTTCTGCAACAGCTAAAAGGGCTTCGGCAACATCACCGCTGTAAATATAATCCCATTGTTGCTCTGCAGGAGTGAAGCTGCAATCTTCATTTCTGAGCATTTTTATAAGTGTGCTCATAATCATTGTGTATGGTGCATCTGCAGGGCCATATACAGAAAGAATTCTGCACCAATTATGGCGGATGCCTGATTCTTCGCAAAGTTGGTAGCTTTCTTTTCCGGCAATAAGCTTTGCTTTTCCGTAGGCTGAAGCAGGATTTTCGGGTGAAGTTGCAGAAACCTTTTCTCCGCAGGGGAGTACTCCGTTTTCAGCCTGACTGCCTGTACCTATAAAAACACTGCATCCGAGCCTGTGTGCCAGCCGGACAGCATCAAGCGTGTATTTTACATTTTGCGATTGTATGGAAAAATCATTTCTGTCTGCACCATAAGTGCCAAGCCAACCCAAATGGAAAAAAATATCATATTTTTCATTCGGTAAGTTAAAGCCTTCTATTTCATCTAATGCACAAAAAGCGATTTTTACAAGGGGATGTTCAGGTATTTTATTTATTCTGCCATTCTTTCTTGCAAGAACAAGAACTTCAATGTTTCTTGATATAAGCTCTTTTACAAGTGCTGTACCAACAACGCCTGTTGCACCGGTTACAATAACTTTTTTTATATTTTCCATATTATTTAATCGCGTCAATTATTGTTTTTGCCATGTAGCTTAACATTTCTTTATTCATACCTGGATAAACGCCAATCCAGAAAGAATTGTTCATAACCCGGTCGGTAACGGTAAGGTCGCCCACAACTCTGTAGCCTTCACCGGATTTTCTCATTTCGTCAAATGCAGGTTGTCTTATAATATTGCCTGAGAAAAGCATACGTGTCTGCACGCCCTTTTCTTCGCAATACTGAACAACCTTGTTTTTAGAAACACCGTCTTTGCAGGTTATCATAAAACCGAACCAGGACGGGTCGCTGTTTTCACAAGCTTCTGGAAGAATAAGCTTGTCTTCAACAACCTTGAGCAATTCTTTTAATATGTTGAAATTCTCTTTTCTCTTTTCAACGAAAGTCGTGAATTTATCTAACTGAGCACAACCTATGGATGCTTGCATTTCGGTAGCTTTAAGGTTAAAGCCGAAGTGACTGTAAACATATTTATGGTCGTAGCCCAAGGGTAATTCGCCGTATTGTCTGTCGAATCGGTGACCGCAAAGGTTGTCCATACCTGAAGGGCAAGAGCAATCTCTGCCCCAGTCACGCATCGAACGGATAATTTTATGTAAAAGTGGATTTTTGGTGTAAACTGCACCGCCCTCGCCCATTGTCATATGATGAGGCGGATAAAAGCTTGATGTTCCGATATCACCAACAGTGCCTGTGAAGAAGGTTTTACCATCAATTGTGTAGGTGCTTCCCAAGGCATCGCAGTTATCTTCAATAAGCCACAAATTGTGCTTTGTGCAAAAATCCTTGATTGCTTTAAGGTCAAATGGGTTACCAAGAGTGTGGGCTATCATAACAGCTTTTGTTTTTTCGCTTAAAGCATCTTCAAGCTTCGTTACATCAATATTGTATTGTGGAATTGTGATATCAACAAAAACAGGTACTGCACCATATTGTATAATTGGGTTAATTGTTGTGGGAAAGCCTGCGGCAACAGTAATAATTTCGTCACCACGTTTAACGGCTCTGTCTTTTAAAAGTGGCGAGGTTAACGCCCAGAATGCAAGAAGATTTGCAGAAGAACCTGAATTTACAAGAGAAACATATTTTGTTCCTACATATTCTCCAAGCTTTTTTTCAAATTCTTCACAATATCTGCCGGATGTGAGCCAGAAGTCAAGGGCGGAGTCTGTAAGATTCTTCATTTCCTCTGCATCAAAAACTCTGCCGGCATAAGATATTCTGTCACCCTCTTTATACGGAGCTTTCTGCATAAAATTATTATAATATTCTTCCACCAAAGAAAGAATTTTTTCTTTTGCTTGTTCTTTTGTTAAATTCTCTAACATTTTTATTCCTCTGTTTTGAAAAATTCCTTGATTTGCTTTGTCATAATATCTGCAATATTTCCGTTGGATTCATACACCTTTGTCCATTCAACTGTTTTTTCGACAGCTTTTTCCACATTCCATACAGGCTTCCAACAGAATGTATTTTTTATTTTATCGGTGTTAAGTCTTAAAAAGGACGCTTCGTGCGGTGCATTTTCTTCGCAAACGTTAATCCATTTTAATCCGTTTCCCCAGAAATCACAGAACATTGTTGCAAGGTCGCCCGTTGTTCGGCAATCGCATTCATCAGGGCCAACATTATAGTAGCCTTGTAGCTCAGGGGTATTGTATTGTTTACTGGCTATTGTCATATAAACTGAAAGTGGCTCAAGTACGTGCTGGAATGGTCTTGTGGAATAGGGGTTGCGGATTATAATATCTTCTTTTTTTATTGCTGCACGAACACAGTCGGGAATGAGTCTGTCGTTAGCAAAGTCGCCACCACCTATAACATTACCTGCTCGTGCAGTAGATACTGCAACACCAATATTATCGAAAAATGATTTCTTGTAGCTATGTGTTACCAATTCTGAACAGGATTTACTGTTTGAATAGGGGTCGTATCCGTCAAGGGGCATTTCTTCTGTAAATGCAATATTTGTGTCACAATTTTCATAGACTTTATCTGTTGTTACATTTAAAAATGAGCGGACAGAATCGGTTTTTCTTACACATTCGCAAATGTTAACCGTACCCATAACATTGGTTTCGTAGGTGTAAAGTGGGTCTTTGTAGCTGTCACGCACAATTGGTTGAGCTGCGAGGTGGAATACAATTTCAGGCTTTTCAGTTTCGAAAACTGATAAAAGAGAATTGTAATCACGAATATCTGCTATATAAGATTTTATTGAAGATTCTATGCCTGAAAGCTCGTAAAGTGACGGAGTGGTAGGTGGAGTAAGGGCGTAGCCGACAACATCAGCACCCATATCACAAAGGATTTTACAAAGCCAGGTACCTTTAAATCCTGTATGACCGGTTACGAGAACTTTTTTCCCTTTATAAAAATTGTTTTTCATATTACCACACCTTCCAGGGGGCTTTGCCTGAATTCCATAAATTATCAAGCTCTATTTTTTCTCTCAAGGTATCAACGGGTTTCCAGAAGCCCTTGTGTAAATATGCATTCAACTGACCATCTTTAGCAAGATTTTCAACGGGAGCTTTTTCGAATGATGTGCTGTCACCTTCAATATAATCAAGTACTTCAGGCTCAAGCACCATAAATCCTGCGTTTACAAGGCTTCCGTCCATATCATTCTTTTCGCGGAAAGAGGAGATGTTGTTGTTTTCATCAATATCAAGGCAACCAAAACGCTGACCGATGGAAACCGCTGTCAATGTTGCAAGCTGACCCTTTTGCTTGTGAAATTCAACAAGCTCGGGAATATTGACATCTGCAACGCCATCGCCGTATGTAAGCATAAAGGTTTCATCGCCTATAAAATCCTTAACACGCTTTACACGGCCACCCGTCATTGTGTCAAGCCCGGTATCAACAACAGTAACCTTCCAGGGCTCTGCGTGCTCGGAATGAATTGTCAGTTGGTTTGATTTTGTAAAATCAAATGTAATATCAGAATGATACAGGAAATAGTTTGCAAAATACTCCTTGATAGCGTATTGCTTGTAGCCTGCACAGATAATGAACTCGTTAAAACCATAATGGGAATAGGTTTTCATAATATGCCAGAGAATAGGGAAGCCACCAACCTCAACTAATGGCTTTGGTTTGTTCTGGCTTTCTTCACTTATGCGTGTACCGTAACCACCGGCAAGAATAACAACCTTCATATTTCCACATCCTATTATAGTGTTTTAAATTACAATATAATTGCTCTAAAATATAATAACATATAAAACTTGTAAAATAAAGGGGAATAGCGAATTATATTGTGATTTTTAATGTTTTTTTGATGGTGTAGTCCATCCTTTTTTGTTGACATGGCATAGTTTTGAATGGTATAATTTTAATGGAATTTTACAAGCTTTTTGCAGAGGTTTAGTTATGAATGTTTTATATCAATGTAACGACAAATATGTACCATATTGCGGAGTTTCGATAACATCTTTATTTGAAAACAATAAGGATGTTGAACAGATCAAAGTTTATTTGCTTGATGATAATATATCCGATTCCAATAAAGCTCTTCTTACGGAATGTGCAAACAAATATAATCGCAAAATTGAGTTTGTTGATACAAAAAATATAATAGCATTTTTAGAAAAAAACAATATTCCGAAATACAGAGATTCGTATACCATCTGGTTAAAGGTTTTTTCTGTTTCTCTTCTTGGATTAAAGGAAGGCAACCTTATTTACATAGATGCTGATACTATTGTTAAATCCATAAAAGAGCTGGAAACTCTGGATATGGGGGATAATTGTTGTGGTATGGTTGAAGCTTTTGAGGGCTTTGATTATAAAAGACTTACAAAAATGAATATACCCAAGTATTATTACGCGGGAATGATAGTTTTTAATGTTAAGAATTATATTGAACAGGAATGCGAAAAAAGGATAATTGAGCACGTTACGAAAAATTGTAAAAACTATCCTTTCCCTGAACAGGATACATTGTGTGTTTTGTTTTCTGATAAAATATACACTATTGACCCCAAATTCGATTATGCATACGTGTATGAAGAAACAGTAGGCTTGGATAATGCGAAAAAAATATTCAAATGGCCTGAAAACTTTTATAAAGAGGTTAAAGAGGCTTCGAAGGATGTTCGTGTTTGCCATTGTTTGCCCATGTATGGCAAAAGACCCTGGCACAGGGGGTGCCCGGAATCCAGACAGGCTCGTTGGGATTATTACCTTTCCATAAGCTTGTGGAAGGATTATGAAAAAGAAGTAATTAAAGTGCCTTTGAGTAATGTGTTTCAAAAAATACTTTTTGGTGTTTTGCCCGGATTTTTATACAATCCCATTCATAGACTTTTTTATTACAGATTGATAAAGAAAAATGCCGATAGCTGGAAGCAAACAATTAACTAAAGGATGAAAACAGTGAATATTTTATACCAGTGTAATGATAAATATGCACCATATTGCGGTGTTTCTATAACATCTTTGTTTGTAAACAATAAGGATGCTGATGTTATCAGAGTTTTTATACTTGATGATGAAATAAAAGAAGAGAACAAAGTGAAGTTTGATGCTCTTGTCAAAAAATACGGCAGAGAAATAAACTTTATTCCAACCTCTGACCTTGTTGAAAAAATGAAAAAGCTTGGTATTGCACCCTACAGAGGTTCATATACTGCAAACTTTAAAATGTTTATAAGCGAGTTTATACCTGATGATGCAGATAAGCTGTTATACATTGACAGCGATACAATTGTTGACGGAAATCTGGGTGAGTTGTTTTCACTTGATTTGAAAGGGAAGCCCATAGGAATGTGTATGGACTCTGTGGTTGGAGCGTATAAAACCTGCATTGGTTTAAATGCTGAGGACAAATACTATAATTCAGGTGTATTGCTTTTTGATGTTAATGAATGGAAAGCACAACAACGTTCTGAAAAGATTGTTGAGCATACAAAAACAGTAAGAGCTCATTATCCCGCACCGGATCAGGATTTAATAAACCTGACAGTGAAAGAGGATATTGTATTGTTACCCATAAAATACAATATGGAACCTGCGGTTTATATGTTTAAACTGAAAAATTATTTGAAAACCTTCAATCATCCATACTATTCAAAAAAAGAAATTGAAGATGGTAAAAAGGATGTTGCTATTTATCATTTTTTCAGAGTTATGGGAGAATTTCCCTGGCACAGAAATAATATGCACCCATTTAACGATTTGTTTGATAAATATCTTGCGATTTCTCCTTGGTCCGATTATGTAAAAGAGGATTCCGGAATATCTGCGGTTTTTAAAATTGAAAAACTATTATATAAATTTTTACCCGAGAGGATTTTTATTTGGCTTTTTAAAATGTCCCACGAGTTTTTTATGAAAAAATCCAATAAAATGAGTCTGGAAAATGAAACAAATACATTGATGTGAGTACAGAATAAAAAATGCTTATCCAAAAGCTTTTTAGACTTAAGGATAAGCATTATAAAAATTATTCTTCTATGAATTGGCAGAATTTTTCAACTATTTCTTCTGTGGTTATATCGTTATACAATTCTGCTATGTGTTTTTTTGATATTTTTTCAGTTGTTTCCAAGAAGTTTTTAAGCGTTTCTGGTTTGATGTTTTGACCTTGTTTCAGGTTTAAAATATTCGGATATCGGTTTAAATAAGGCAGACTGGGATCTGTTTCAATATAGTATATATTCAGAATCGGATTACCTGTTGCAATATATTCAAAGGTTTTACTTGGGATCTGATTGGGACAACCATTGCCAAGGTTTATAAGAATATCTGCAGTTTCAACAAGCTTGTGGCACTCTTCAACGGGTACGGTACCCTTTAGTTTGAAGCATTCGGGTAATTGAGCATAATTCTCTTTCAGATAATTGCAACAAGCACCATAAAATTCTACGGAAAATTTATCAGGGTCCAAGTCTTTGAGTAAGCTGATTAAATAATCGGGGTTTCTTATCTCGTTATAAAAAGCACCTGTATATCGAAGTATTGTTTTATTGCCTTGTGGTTCTTTATAATCATTCCAATCAATGTTGAAATTAGGAAGCAAGAGAGATAACTTCGGTGATTTGTTAAAAGATTTATAATTTTTTCTGTCGTTTTCTTCAAGGATTCCCTCTGCACATACAACCTTGTAGGTTTTCTTTGCCCATTTTTTTTCTTTTAACTTACGGAATGCTATGTTTTTAGTTATGTGATAATTGAAAACATAAGGGTCAAAGTTGTAAAGAATCCATTTATCTTCTTTTTTGACTATTTTGTAAGCAATTTCATGATTTTTATGGGGGCAATGAACGGATAAAATATAAGCAAATTTTTGGTCTTGTTTAATTGAATTATAGAGCTTTTTATAGCCGTGTTTTTTGGCTATTCTTGCATAAAACATAAGTGCAAAATAAAAAAATCTTTTATATATTTTGTCTTGTTTAAAAGGAAAGTTGTTATAGCAATAGGGTAAATATTTACTTGCGTATATACGCTTGATTTTGCAACCTTTATATATTTCTTCGGTAGGGATTGATTTATCATATCCGCAACAAAGCACGGTAACATCGTGCCCGAAGTCAACAAGTTGTTGTAAAACTTTTAGCAAGCAATTTGTTGAAGCGTTTTCGTATGGATAAAATTCATCGCTGATTACCAAAAATGAACTCATAGCTAACCGCCTTTCCGGAATTTATTAAATAGTAGCATATTTTCTTTTAAAAATAAAGAAAAATATATTATTCATAAAAATATTTTTATAGGAGTTTTTATGTTAGAAAAAATAAAGTATTACATTAAAGGGATAGATGAGAATGATAAAATTGTTTATAAAAACTCGATTGTGTCGTTCTTTTTGCAAATGTTTTCTTTGATTATTGGTGTTGTTATTGTACCTGCTTACATAGACTATTTTTGCAATTCAACTGTCCTTGGTATGTGGTATGCGATATTATCAATATTAAACTGGATAATAGATTTTGATATAGGAATTGGTAACGGGTTGAAAAACCATCTTACAACCGCATTGGCAGAGGGGAAAAAAGATTTAGTCAAATCATATATTTCTTCTGCGTATTTCTGTTACGGATTATTATCAGCAGTTCTTTTTGTGGCGTGTCTGTGCTTTAAAAACATCAGTTTTAATTCAGTATTAAATGTGGCTGAGAGTGTTGTTTCAGCACAATCGTTAACATTTGCTGTGCAGATTATATTTGTTACTGTTGTTCTTCAGTTTTTTTTAAAACTGATAGTTTCTATTACATGTGCTCTTCAAAAAAACTCTGTAAACCTTGTTGTTTCCTTTTTCTCAAGCTTATTGCTTTTGTTGTTTTTGCTATTGTGCCCAACAAAATCTAATGAGGAAAATATCATATCCATAGCAGTTTTTAGAGGTGTTTCAGTAATTTTACCTTTGTTGGTTGCCACAATATACATTTTCAAAAAAGAAATTCCCTATGCTTTACCTAAAATAAAGTATATTGATAGTGAGTGCTCAAAAAATGTGTTGTCATTGGGTGGCAAATTTTTTGCTATTCAGATTTTTTATATGCTGATTGTTGGTACAAATGAAATATTGATAACGCGATTTATGGGTAATGAATATAACGTGGATTACCAGATTTATTACAAAATTTTCAGCATAATAACAATTGTTTTCTTTTTGATTTCTGTTCCGTTGTGGTCGGTTGTTACTAAAGCAAAGGCAGAACAGAATTATACTTGGTTGAAAGCCGGGTATAAAAAATATATGTGTATTGGTTTTTTGTTTTGTGTAGGTAGTTTTATTTTAATGCTTATTACAAAACCTATTGTAAACATCTGGTTAGGGGAAAACGCTCCTGAAGGAATCAGTTTTAATATAACTTTTTGGTTTGCTCTGAATTCAGGTCTTATGGTTATTATAGCTGTTTTTTCTGCCTTTGCTATGGGATTGGAAAAAATGAAAACTCAGACGATATGTTATATTATCGGTGCACTTTTAAAAATTCCGCTTTCAAAGGTTTTTGTGGATATTACAGGCTCGTGGATTGGTGTTGTTGTTGCAACCTGCATTTGTTTAAGTTTTTATTGTGTTGTTCAATCTCTTGTGTTTTATAAATATTTTAAATCGGATGAATTTAAAGTGCAAAAAAGATAAATTTGTTTTATGGTAGAACGTGAATGGTGAAAATATGAAAAAGAAATTAAATTTTAAACCTATATGGCTTGTTGCTCCTGCAATTGTTATTGTGTGGATGCTTGTTATGTACTTTATTAAAGAGGTTTTTCCATTTGGTGAAGGATCTATGATTTCCTATGATTTACGCCACGGCGGAGTACCGGGTATGCTTTATGCGTATGACGCATGGCACAGCGGTGATTTTTTCCGTCTTTTTTATGATTTTACGACAGCAGGCGGATTTGGTAGAGGCTCTTTGTTAACTCTTTTTCAGCCTAGGTTTTTGTTTACGATTTTTTGGCCCAGGGAGTATTTTGTTCAGTCTATAAGTATCTTTTTTGTTGTAGAATTTGCTTTAATAGCATTCGCTTCGTCATATAGCTTTTCGAAAATTTTCTCCAAGCTGCCGTCACCGTGGTTGGTTTTAATGTCTTTAATGTATACGTTCTGCGGTTTTAATATGCTGTATTATACCAATATCGACTGGCTTGATACTGTATTGCTCTATCCGCTTTTGATTGTATTTGCATTGAATATGATGGCAGGTAAAAGTAAGGTGCCATTTTTCTTGGTATTGACATATCTGCTTACTTTTAATACATATATGGCGTTCTTTGTTGTGCTTTCTCTTGTTGTTTTTGGTGGATTATACATATTTATTATTGAAGATAAGAGCAATAGAAAAAGAGATGTTTTAAATTTAGGCGTTGGCACGGGTGCTGCTCTCGCAGGCTCTGCATATTCAATTTTTATGTTCGTTAAAAGTGTCTTTTCTACTGCTCGTTTTGATGAAGGTTCTTTTGTTATCGACAGCGTTTCAGGTAACAAGGAAAACCTTAGCGGAATAAGAGGTGTTTTAGCTTCTACAAATGAACTTGATATAGTTTCGATTTTTATGTTTTTAGGTATGGCTGTTGCCATTGTTTCTCTCATAACTATGTGGGTTCATTTTAAAAAGCATAGGCAAAGCAGGAAATATACAGTATTTTTTACAATTTCTATAGTACTCTTTGTTATTCAAATTCTTTTTAAATCAGTTATGCTTTTGTGGCATGTAGGCTCATATCAGATGTTTCCATTCAGAAACGGCTATATGGTAGCATTTTTCTGTTGCTGCATAATTGGTTACTATTACAGTAATTTTGAATCCTTTGAGGGTGTTAAGTTTAAAAATTCCAATATGGAGCTTTTAAGCCTGCTCCCATGTTTGATAGCAGGTTTTATAGCTGTTTGTTATGTTCAGGTGTATAGCTTTTCTGTAACAAACACATTTAATATTATGAACACCTTAACTAATTTGCAAACAAATAGCATAAAATATCCATATTTGTGTTTTGCAGGTGCTTTATGTGCATTCTTTTTATTAGTGAAGCTTATTACTTCCAAGGCCTTGAGAAGAATTTTGACAATTACTGTTGTAGTATTGGTTATAGGACTTAACTCTCTTTGCTTTATTGCCCGTAATATGGTAATGCAGGGTGAAGCTTTATATCAATATGAAATGGATTTCAGAGATAATGTAAAAAAAGGTAAGGTGCTTGATCGAGTCAATAATGATGACAGTACACTCGGACTTAACTATGGTTACGTTGCAGATGTTCCTGTTTTAGCAAACTGGACTCACGGCTTGAGCGGTACTCATCTTAATAGTTTCAAAAATCTTGGCTTTAACACTTATTTTACCTTTATGACAGGTGTTGGTGGTACTCTTTTTTCAGAAGCGTTGATGAGGGTTGTGCAAACAACCGCCAGAAATGAATTGAATGAAGAACTGTATGAAAAAACTAATGAAACCGATAAAGGTTTAAAGTTTTATGATACTAAATATACTTTACCTGTTGGTGTTGTGTTTGACGAAAAGGTTCTCAATCTGAATGCCGACGATTTTTCCAACACGTACGAATATCAGGAAGCTATTTATAACTCCTTGACTGGGGATAGTGGTTTGTTTGAAAAAATGGATTGCGAGAATATCTCCAAAAAAGTAAAAAAAGAAACCGTCTATCTGAATAAGGATAAAGAGGATGGTAGCGGTAAGGAGTTATGGAAGGAAATTCAGCCAATTTACACAGTTACTTATACACTTAATATTGATAAAAAAACCGTTCTTTATATTGGTAACAAGGATAAAAATACAAGCCTTGAATTCAGTGAGCTTAAAGTGAATGGTGAATTGTTCCACGTTTATACGGAAAATAATGTTAATGAAAATGGAAAATTTAATACGGCTTATCCCGATATTTATAATAGTGGTGCTTTGGAGCTAGGGGTATTTGAGGATGAAACAGTAAAGATTTCCATAAAATATTTATCAGGTGTTGATGGCACTGATACTGTAGGCTTCTACGCAATGGATTTGAATAAAATGGATGCTCTTTGTAACGTTTTTTCTGATAATGGCTATTCTGTTGAGGGTAACAAAATATCCTTTGAAGCCGAAGGAAAGGAGAATGGCGTTGTGTTTGTTCCCCTTTCGTATGATACTAGCTGGGGATGTATGCTTAATGGCAAGGCGGTTGCTCCTGTTTGTGTATTAGGTAACTTTATAGGTGTAGAGGTTTCATCCGGTACAAATGAGATTGTTATGGAATACTCTAACAATGCTATTTTGTTGTCGTATTTATGGATGTTGCTTTCCTTTTTGGCAGGAGCTGTGGTAGTTATAATTGACAGAAAAATAAAAATACCCAAACAGATATACACTCTGGCGTTTGTGGTATTTTCGGTTATTTTTGTAGGTGCTATGGTTGTGTTGTATGCTATGCCGGTTGGCTTTTCTGTTGTTAATGAAATAATATCATTGATTAAATGATTTTAGAGGATGTTTGTTTTGAAAAATATTGTTCTTATAGGTATGCCCGGTGCAGGTAAAAGCACCATTGGCGTTATACTCGCAAAATCTTTACTGATGGATTTTTGTGATACGGATTTGAGTATTCAAAAAGCTACAGGTGAAAGTCTTTGCGATACAATAAGCAAAATCGGTATTGAGGATTTTATTAAGCTTGAAGAAAATGTGATTTGTCAGCAAGATTTTTCAAATTCTGTTGTGGCAACGGGTGGAAGTGCCATTTATGGCGAAATGGCTATGAGGAAACTTAAAGAAAACGGGATTATTGTTTATCTTAAAGTGAGTCCGGCTGAGCTAAAAAACAGAATCAAGAATATACATACCCGCGGAATTGCAATGAAAGCAGGAACAACAATTGTTGAGCTTTACAACGAAAGAGTACCTCTTTATGAAAAATATGCAGATATTACAGTTGAATGCGACGGCAAAACTGCTGAAGAATGCGTGGATTTAATAGTGAAAGAAATGTAAAAGAGTCATCGGCTTTTTTAGGCCGGTGCTTCTTTTTGGCTCTTTTATACGCAATATTGATTTTTACTGGATTTAATGATAAAATAAAAAGTGCGTTATTTTATTATTTGTTCGGGAGATTTTCACTATGAAATTTATGGACTTTTGTGCAGGAATAGGCGGAGGCAGATTAGGTCTTGAATTTAATAATATTGAATGTGTAGCTCATAGTGAAATTGATATGATAACCAATCGTACATACAGATTGTTTTTTGGAGAAGAGGAAAAAAATTTCGGAGATTTAATGTCTATTGATACAAAAACTTTACCGGATTTTGATGTTTTGATTGGTGGCTTTCCGTGTCAGACTTTTAGTATTGTTGGTAAAAGAGCGGGCTTTTCGGATAGTCGAGGACAAATAATTTATGGTTTAATAAGAATTATGATTGAAAAAAATGTACCTTATTTTATATTAGAAAATGTAAAAGGTTTGGTGAATCATAATAAAGGCGAAACAGTAAAAGTTATATTGCAAGAACTAGATGAAGCCGGTTATTATGTGGATTATAAGGTGCTAAACTCTGAAAATTATGGAGTTCCACAATTAAGAGAAAGAGTTTATTTTGTAGGTATCAAGAAAGGCTTAATGAAAAAACCTTTTATGTGGCCCCAACCCAAAGAAATGCCTGACATAAAAGAATTTTTAATAGACACAGATAATGATATTCTGCATTCTGATAGCCCAACTTGGCAAAAATACCTGAATAATAAATATAATAAAGGTAAATTCAATCTGGAAGACATTCTTAAAGAAGATTATTTGGTATTAGACTGGAGACAAAGTGATTTAAGATTATATAGAGGCAAATCTCCAACATTAAGAACAGGAAGACACGGAATATTATATGTAAAGGATGGTAAATTAAAGAAGTTAAGCGGATATGAGGCTTTATTATTGCAAGGCTTTCCGAAGGAATTAGCAGACAAAGCTAAAGAAGCAAAAATTAACAATAATAAGCTGTTGTCGCAAGCCGGAAATGCTATGACGGTTCCGGTTATAAGTGCAATAGGAGAAGCTCTTTTGAAGTGTGTTGAGGTTGAAGAAAATATGAATGGTTCGGTGTTAAAAGGTTCTCAAACTGCAAAAAACGGATTTAAAAATGAAAAGGAAATAGCCCAAAAGTTCAATTATTGGAAAACAGATGAGCAAGCAAAACAATGGTTAACGATTATGCAGTATGATTTGAATGATATTGAGTATGTAAAAGCAACTGTTTTGTCAGGATATAAAGCTGACGTGAATGTTCAGGTGCAAATTAAGTTGAAAACTGCAGTTGATACTGAAAATATACAGGTGAAATTAGTAAGCAATTCCAAAGGCTTCAATCAAGTTGATAAAAGATGGTTGTCACACTATAAAGAGTTATGGAATATTTCGGACGATGTGTATGAAATCTTGCAATATTTTACTGGTGAAAAAATGCCGTATAAGTCAAATACTAGAGATAAACGAAGAATGCTCTTGACCGAAATGGAAACAGACAAGCAAAATGCTGTTATAGAGTGGTTTAAGCAAAATAAAACATTGGTGTTAAGTGATATCCTTAAGGGTCGTGGACAGTTTTCTGCCGAGTGGGTGCTTGTTGCACAAAAAACGGGAAAAGGTAACAGATGGGTCCTGAAAAATATAAATGAAGTTTTGCAGCATTACGGTGAAGGCGATGTGAAAATATCTCCAAGAGGAAGTATTAATCTGGGTGGAGTGTTGATACAGCGGAAAGGTGGAGATGGTGGAAGAGATACTGCAAAAATGTTGCAGTTTAAATTGAATCCGGCTACTTTATTTGATAATTGAAAAGATATAAAAAATGACCCAGCCTGAATTTTTTCAAAAATTCAGGCTGGGTCATAAATCTTTTTATTATTTACCCCAGATTAACCAGAGAAGTGCATAACCTGTAATAACGGCGCCAAGGGTGAAGGGTACGCCGTATTTCATAAAGGTTGTGCTTTTAACTTCGTAACCTTCTTTGCGGAGAATACCTATACCTGTGATATTTGCACTGGCACCTATGGGAGTAAGGTTACCACCAAGGGTTGCACCGCAAAGGAGACCATAGTAAAGGAGCTTGGGTTCCATATCGGGGAAGCCTTCGGCAATAACAGGTATGATTGAAAGCATTGTTGCTGTGTAGGGGATGTTATCAATGAATGCAAGAATAACAGAAACCCATACAATGATTATGAAAACGATAAAGGGTGAACCTGTGCCTAATTTTGCGATTGCTCCACCGATAATATCAATAACCCCTGCAGCTTTGATGCCACCGATAACGATGAAAAGGCAAGTAAGAAGAACTATTGTGTAATAGTCGATTTCTTTGATATCCTGTTTAACAACATCTTTGCTTTTCTTTATAAAGATTTCTCTTAACGCACCTATAAGGAAAAAACCGATGCAGATAAGACCATTTGTGATATCGGGTTTGTAAAATTCACCGGGAGCGGCTGCACTCTTATAAGGAATAAATGATACTGCAACGAGTGCTAAAACTGTGCCAACAAGAAGATATGTAGGAACATAGTCCTCAACTTTGGTTTTGGATTCGAATGATATAGGGGCTTTATCCTTGCGGCACATAAAGAGGATGATAAGTGCACTGACAATTGCTCCTGCTTCAACAACCCAGAACATACCGGGTTTACTGTTATCTACAAAGAAATCAGAGAAATCAAGATTAGCGGCTTTGCCTAAAAGGATTGAGGTTGTGTCACCAACGAGAGTTGCGGCACCCTGAAGGTTTGAAGAAACAGCGATACAGATAATTGAAGAAACGGGGGAAACATTAAGCTTTTTGCAGAATGCCAGAGCAACCGGAGCAATCATCAGAACAGTTGCAACATTATCTACAAAAGCGGAAACAATACCTGCAAAAAGAGAAATTACAACAACAACCCATTTTATATTGGGCATTTTGGATATTAAAAGGTCGGAAAGAAGCTGAGGCATTTTTGATTCAATGAAAAGATAAACAGTACCCATTGTACCTGCAATCATCATAATAACGTTCCAGTCAATTTCTGCCAAGGCTTGAGAAATGCCGTAACTGAATGTACCTGTTGCAGTAGTGAAGAAATCAGGACCGAATAAATCAGGTTTTGCAGATGCAATAATGCCTAATCCAATGAAAATCAATGCGGATACTGCAACAATGTGAGGACGAATCTTTTG
This sequence comes from Acutalibacteraceae bacterium, assembly GCA_045576915.1. Classification (GTDB taxonomy): domain Bacteria; phylum Bacillota; class Clostridia; order Oscillospirales; family Acutalibacteraceae; genus DTU089. The sequence continues at coordinate 14,286 of JAZNHK010000142.1, read as the reverse complement.
AAAAATCATCATCAAAAGATAGGTGATTGCAAAGATTACCAATGCAACAATTGTGATTTGACTCATAAAAATCTCCGTTCCGGTGGAAAAAACCGCCTTTAATGACAATTCATTAAAAGCGGTAGGAAGTTTGGTTTTATATGGAAAATATAAAATAAACCTGTAACCTTATAAATAATTCGCTTTACGAACTATGACAGACTCCACCACTTATTTCGGTTACGGAATTGTTATATAGTATACAAAAAGCAAAGTCAATAAATGTTATTTTTTAGACAATTTCCGTTGATTTTATAAAAATATGATATATAATTGATATGGTGATTATATGAATAATGAAAATTTTGTTCCACAATGGATTTTAGATAGTACGACTGCATCCCATGAAGTCAACAAGGATGTTGATAAAATTGTTGGCGGTTATGTTACAGGTTTTATGAAAAGAGGCTTTTCTCAACAGGAGATAGGTTCTCTTATGGTTCAGGCTTTTAAACTTCCTTTGGAAGAGGTTGAAAAAAGAATTGACTGTGTTCTATCCTGCGGTGAAGATGGTGAAGAAGGAAACGCAAAAAAGCTTTGCATTTTTGTCGCTTCAAAAGGCTTTTTGTTTTCCGGCGAGGAAAGTGACCCTTGCGAAATTATAGAATTTATAAAAAGCAAGTATGGTAAAAAAGCTGCCTTCGAAACTATTTTGGCTTTTCCCGAAATTCTTTCAGTATGGAAGAATGAGAATGTCAGGGAAACAGAAAAATATAAGGAAGAAAAACAAAGGGCGGAGTTTATTCTGAATGAAGTTGCTCATGTGTTTGCTGAAATATGAATAAAAAATTCTCCTCAACCTAACTAAATGGTTGAGGAGAATGATTTTTTATTTCATAAGTTCATCTGCTAAAGCTTCAAGCTGTTTTATGGTATCGTCATTAACAGCGGATTTGATTGTGACAGTTGTATCGGTAAAGGTAATGTCCTTTGATTTTTCAAACATACCCTTTATAACCTTTGCGGCGGTGGGGAACCAACTGCCGTTTTCAATTATACCGATTGTTCTGTTCTGGTAAAGTCTTTCTGTTAAGCCGTCAATAAATGTTCTCATGAATGGGAAAATATCGGAGTTGTAAGTAGTTGTTGCGAGAACAATTTTACCGTAACGGAAAGCGTCTTCAACTGCTTCTGCCATATCGTCACGAGCCAGGTCTGTAACTGCAACCTTAGGGCAACCTTTTTCTTTTAGTATGTCAGCAAGTTTCATAACTGCTTTTTTAGTGTTGCCGTAAACAGATGTGTATGCAATCACAACGCCCTCGCTTTCAACACCATACGAAGACCAGGTGTTGTAAAGGTCAAGGTAATAACCGAGATTTTCTGTAAGAATAGGTCCGTGAAGAGGACAGATTTTTTCAATTTCAAGTGTTGCAGCTTTTTTAAGAAGGTTCTGAACAGGTGTGCCGTATTTGCCAACAATACCGAAATAATAACGTCTTGCTTCACAAGCCCAGTCTTCCTCTACGTCCAAAGCACCGAATTTGCCAAATCCGTCTGCAGAGAAAAGGATTTTGTCTTTTGAATCATAGGTAACGATAACCTCGGGCCAATGTACCATTGAAGCGGTAACAAAGGTGAGGGTACGTCCGCCTAAGTCAAGGGTGTCATTTTCGCCCACAACAATTTGTCTGTCTTTGTAATCTGTTCCGAAAAAGTTGTTCATCATAACAAACGCTTGCTTTGAAGCAACAATTTTCGTTTCTGTATAAGTCTGCATAAAAATATTTATGCTTGCAGAGTGGTCGGGCTCCATGTGTTGAACGATAAGGTAATCGGGTGCTTTGTCGCCTAAAACTGCTTTGATGTTATCAAGCCATTCATTTGAGAAATTGATGTCAACACTGTCCATAACAGCAGTTTTTTCATCTTTAATAACATATGAGTTGTATGCCATACCGTTGGGAACAACATACTGTCCCTCGAACAAATCAATATCGTGGTCGTTTACACCAACATAAAAAACTGTATCTGTAATTTTCATATTTTTATCTCCATTGTTTTATTATTACAATATATAATACACTTTTTTCATTTGTTTTTCAATGGTAAAAATGTTGTAAAGTAAGTTTTTTATGCTATAATTAAGCAAAGAGGTGGTTTTATGACGAATAAAGAAAAAATGCACTCGGGAATGATTTATTACCCAAGTGGCGACGATATAATGATAGAGCAGTTAGGTTACCTTGATAAACTTTATGATTTTAATAACACAAGACCATCGGAACTTCCTAAAAGAGCAGAAATGCTTAAAGAAATGTTTGCGGAAATAGGGGAGGATTGCTATATTGAACCACCGTTTCACGCTAACTGGGGTGGTCATCACGTGCATTTCGGGAAATCCGTTTACGCTAATTTTGGTCTTACAATGGTGGATGATACACATATTTATGTTGGTGATTACACAATGTTTGGTCCCAATGTTGTTGTGGCTACTGCAGGTCATCCTATATTGCCTGAACTTCGTGAAAAAGCGTATCAATATAATATGCCCGTTCACATTGGCAGAAATTGTTGGATTGGTGCAGGAGCTATAATTTTGCCGGGTGTTACAATTGGCGATAACACTGTTATTGGTGCAGGTAGTGTTGTTACCAAAGATGTTCCTGCAAATGTTGTAGCGGTGGGCAATCCCTGCAAGGTGCTTCGTGAAATAGGGGAGCACGACAGAGAGTTTTATTTTAAGGAGAGGAAGATAGATTATAGTGACCTGTAAAATGCGGAATGCAAAGTTCGGAATGCGGAATGTAGAGTGCTGCACGCGGCTATTGTAAATTTTATTGACGAACCCTGTAGAATTGTGTATAATCAAATTAACCTATGGAAAGGTGAAAGGAGAATGATTATGGGACTTTTTAATAGAAATACTAAAAACCAAAATATGACCGAAGGCGAAAAACTTACTGCGAGGTATAATGGCTCTCGCAACAACATATTGCTTGTTGTGGCATTTACTTTGGTGAACTGTGTTTTGCTTTTTACAGGAAGCGATTCTTACTTTTTATTTTCTGCGGCAATTCCCTATTATTTTACAATGTTTGGTTTGTATTATACAGGCAGAATGCCTGCGGAATGGTATGAGGGGGTTGAGGATTTCCTGCCCGACCCTGATAGTGTTCTTTACGGATACTTAGCAATTTCGGTTGTTATCGTTGCTTTCTTTGCTCTTGCATGGGTTCTTTCCAAAAAGCACGGCTATGGTTGGCTTGTTGCAGCACTTTTGGTATTCGCTGGGGATACCTTTGCAATGTTCTATTTTACAGGCTTTGGCACAGATATGATTGTTGACTTCGTTTTCCACGCTTGGGTGCTTGTATCTCTTACAAGCGGTATTATTGCAGCAATTAACCTTAAAAAATTACCTGAAGAAGAGCCTTACATTGCACAAGAAGGTCAGACCTACAGCTACATTCCTCAAGCAGAAATGCCTGTTGAGAATAACGAAGTTTATGCACCTGCTGAGGTAGTTGTTGAAGAAACAGAAAATTCAAAGGAAGTAAATCAATAAAAATAATTATTGACCCATACAACTTTCGCGAAAAGTTGTATGGGTCAAATTTTTTATATCTCTTCAATATCATAAGGTGTTGTCTGGTAAACAAAGTAGTTCAACCAGTTTGAATAGAGAAGATTTGCGTGGGAACGCCAGGTGTTTATGGGAGCTTTTGTTATATCATCATTTGGGAAATAGTTTTTGGGCATTTTGATATCAAGCCCTGCATCTTTGTCACGAAGGAACTCGTTTTTTAGAGTTTCTGTGTCATATTCAGAGTGACCTGTAACAAAAATCTGTTTTCCGTTTTCAGTTGAAACGATATATATACCTGCCTCATCTGAGGATGCCAGGATTTTAAGCTCCGGAACCTTTTCTATATCTTCTCTTTTTACTGTTGTGTAACGAGAATGAGGTACGGGGAATTTATCATCAAAGCCACGTAAGAGAATGGACTGTTTGTAGTCCGCTGTGTGGTTATAAATTCCTGAAAGCTTCTCAGGGAGAGGGTATTTCTTTATTCCGTAGTGATAGTAAAGACCTGCCTGAGCACCCCAACAAATGTGGAATGTGCTTGTAACGTGGGTTTTGCTCCATTTCATAATTTCACAAAGCTCGTCCCAATAAGTTACATCTTCAAACTCCATTTTTTCAACGGGTGCACCTGTTATAATAAGACCGTCGAACTTGCGGTGCTTAATATCATCAAAGGTTTTATAGAAAGCTAAAAGATATTCTTTTGGTGTGTGCTTTGGAACATGGGATTTTGTGTGTATAAGCTCAAACTCAACCTGCAAGGGTGAGTTGCCCAAAAGGCGGGAGAGCTGGGTTTCTGTTTCCGTTTTCTTGGGCATGAGGTTGAGAACCAGAATTTTTAACGGACGGATATCTTGAGTTATAGCACGAGTATCGGTCATAACGAAGATATTTTCTTTTTCGAGAGTTTTTACTGCAGGTAATTCATCGGGTAATTTAATCGGCATACCTCATACCTCCTTCATAAAAGTTGATAGTTGAAAGTGGAAAGTTGCAAGTTTCGGGGAAGCTTCGCTTCCAAACATAAAAAATTGCGTCGCAGACCCTTGATTTGCCACTTGCCACTTGCCACTTGCAATTTGCCACTTATTCAGCAAGTGCTTGCTGAATATCAGCGATAAGGTCTTCTGCATTTTCGAGACCGCAGGAAAGGCGAACAAGGTTTGCAGTAATTCCGCAACCAATAAGCTCATCATCATTCATCTGACGATGTGTTGCACTTGCAGGATGTAAGCAACAGCTTCTTGCATCGGCAACATGAGTTTCAATAGCAATAAGTTTAAGCTTTTTCATAAACTCTTCTGCAGCTTTTCTTCCGCCTTTAACTCCAAAGGAAACAACGCCGCAAGAACCGTTGGGAAGGTATTTCTGTGCAAGGTTATAATATTTATCGCTTTCAAGGCCAGGATAGGTTACCCAGTCGATTTTGTCGTTTGATTCAAGGAATTTTGCAACTGCAAGACCATTTTCACAATGGCGTTTCATTCTTACGTGAAGGCTTTCAAGACCTAAGTTAAGATAGAAAGCATTCTGAGGAGATTGGATTGAACCAAAGTCTCTCATAAGCTGTGCAGTAGCTTTTGTGATAAATGCACCCTCTTTGCCGAAACGCTCTGCGTAGGTGATGCCGTGATAGCTGTCATCAGGGGTGCAAAGACCGGGGAATTTATCAGCGTGTGCCATCCAGTCGAATTTACCTGAATCAACAATGCATCCGCCAACTGCGGCACCGTGACCATCCATATATTTTGTTGTTGAATGAGTAACAATATCTGCACCCCATTCAAAAGGACGGCAACCAACGGGAGTAGCGAAAGTGTTATCGATAATAAGCGGAACGCCGTGAGCGTGTGCTGCTTTTGCAAATTTTTCAATATCAAGAACAGTGAGTGCAGGGTTTGCAATTGTTTCGCCGAATACTGCCTTTGTGTTGGGTCTGAAAGCTGCGTTAAGCTCTTCTTCTGTGCAATCGGGTGAAACGAATGTGAATTCAATGCCCATTTTCTTCATTGTAACAGCGAAAAGGTTATATGTTCCGCCATAAATTGTTGAAGAAGAAACAACGTGGTCTCCGCAGGATGCGATATTGAAAACTGCATAGAATGATGCAGCCTGACCTGAAGAGGTGAGCATTGCTGCTGTACCGCCCTCGAGCTCGCAGATTTTTGCTGCAACGGAGTCGTTTGTGGGATTCTGAAGACGGGTATAGAAATAACCGCTTGCTTCAAGGTCGAAAAGCTTGCCCATGTCCTCGCTTGTTGCATATTTGAATGTTGTACTCTGTATAATGGGAATCTGGCGAGGCTCACCGTTGCCGGGAGTGTAGCCACCCTGAACACATTTAGTTTCTATTCTGTAATCACTCATTTTTATCATCCTTTCGAGTGGTTTTGTTTTTTTATTTAATCTGTGAGGAAAATACACCAATAGAATGTGTGGCCATCCTTAGTGTATGCTCCGACACCGAATTTTTTAAAGTTTTCACTGCAAAGAGCTTTTTTGCTTTGCTGATTTTTTATCATTTCATTAAATGCTTGCTTGTAGCCGAATGTGGACGGAGTTATTATTTTATCTGCAAAGGTATAATTGATACCTTTTTCATCAAGCAGTTTATAATAATATGAGCCATCCTCACGGGTGAGAGCAGTACCTGTTCTGGTAGCGTATTCTTCTGCTGCATCTCTTGCGGCATCGCAAAGGTCCTTTGAAAGCTTTAATGTGTGATTTGTGTAATCATCTTCGATTCTGTATTCGTTAACTTTTTTCAAGAATTCTTCAGGATTTTCACTGAATTCATAGCCTTCCATCTGCACCTTTGGTATCTGACCGGCGGCAGTTTTAAGAATAAGACGTGCATCCAGGGTATTGATAGTACGGTTATCATCTATATCTGCCGCATCAAATTCCATATTGTCAAGTGTATCGGTATGAATTCCGGCAGCTATAGAAAGGGCGATTATTGCATCCTGTGTGGTTACATAAGAATCGTTGTTGATATCACCGAAATATCTTTTTATTTCAATAGCCCCAAAGGGCATAGAGGTTAATACTATGATTGCGGTTATAACAACTGCGATAACTAATATTTTAAAAGCTTTTTTCATAGAATCACCTTTCTTTCAGGCTATAATAACCTATTGTATAGTGTTGATAGTTCATTATACAATATATATAAAGAAAATGCAACGAATAATTTGTGAATTAATCGTTGCATTTTTAGTTAGGAGTCAGGAGCTTAGGGGTACGGTGATGCACCAAAACATAGTTTATTCTCCTAGCAAATTACATTCTTTGATATTGTTATCTTTAAGTATGAATCCCTTAGCCTCAAAAGGTGTGAAGCTGATTTCAAATTCTTTGCCGTTTATGGTTATTTTTGTTGTTTCTTCGTTCTCGGAAGTGTTGAAAAGACGGATAAGGTAGTTATCGTTAACTGTCTTTTTGTAAGATGAAAGAAGAATTTTCGGGTTATCTATTTTAAAATCTGCTTCTTTCTTTTCGCCGTTACCTGATGGGAAGAATGAAAGAACAAAGGGTGGTTGATTGAAAATTTCTGCATCAGTATCAATGGTGCTGAATTCGGGCGTCAATCTGTATGAGAAATCTCTTTCGCCCATATCAATGTGGTTGTGGAAGCGGTCGTCATCTGTTATAGGACGGCTGTTGATGGGGTGAGCAGAGTAAACCGGTGTTCTCATAAGTGTGATGTTAAGAGAGCTGTTTTTTGCACTACCAGCATAAGTGCTTTTATTTATGACTGCGAGTGTTTTTTCGTTTTCTTTGAAAGCACACCATTTCTGGTATGTAACCTCCTTCTCATCTTTTAAAAGCTCTTCTTTACCGTAGGCTGTCTGACCTATGAATTGCGGATTTTCAAAGGCTGAATCAAATGAGAGCTTGTAAAGAGTGTTTACATCGTTCGCTAACATTTTTACATCAATATCAATGTAAGAATCTTTTTTGGGAAGGGTGTAGGTGACAATTGCAAAAGTGTTGCGGTTTTTGAAGGTTGCTTGGATTTTTGTTCTTACATCACCATTTTCCACAACGTGTACGTTTTCGTAGGTTGCTTGGGGATAACCTGCAAATGTATTGGCATCTTCTTTGGAAAGTAGTGTGAATTCACCGATTTTATCATAAAAACCGTCGTTAGTCATACCCCAGGGGTCTTCGTTATCTTTGTAAACAAGGATTCTGCCACTGTTTTTTCTTAAAAGATTATTGCCGTCTTTTTCGTATTTATCAATAAGACCTGTTTCTTTGTTGATAAGAACAGAGATTTTTTTATTTTCAAAAACGAAGTGAGTATCTGTTTGTGTTAATGGTTCAATAGGTCTTTTGTCTATTTTTTCAACATGTAATTCGCAATCAAAACGATTGATGCTCATAGGCTTTAAAGCGGCTCTGAAGCAGATTCGTTTTCTCCAGTCCATAGTTAGAGAGCTGGATTCTTTTTCATTCTGGCAAGAAAGGTGATTGCCGTTTTCATCGCGGATTTTAACAAGGGTTGTTTCGCCCTCGTTCCAGTTCTGGTCTGCTAATTGAAACTCTACCTGGATTTCTTTGGTAACAGGGTAGGGGTGAGGGTTGAAAACAAGAACGGGTATTTCACCGTCAATCGCTTTCTTCTGACCTTGGCAAAGCTTGAAAAATGCTTTTACAGAAAGCTTTGAAACAATTTCTCTGCCGTGACCTAAAAGGCGGAGGATTTCATCCTCGCCATCTTTAATCATTGTGCCGGGCAAAATATCGTGGAACTGGCTGAAAAGTAAAGCTTTTTGTGCTGATTCCAGCTCTTTTTTGTCATATTCCACGCCACTGACGGCAAGCATTTTTTCGCAAGTTACAAGCTCGTTTTCAAGGGCTCTGTAATTCTTTTTGATTTGTGCCATTGTTGTGTAGCAACCTACCATACAATGGACAAGAGACTTAGAATAAGTGGTAAGTTCTTTAGTATCAACCTCGGAAAAATAGTTTTCACAATAGGAATGCTCAACGATTATTTCAGGGTGGTTTTTTATATATTCTTCAATGCTGTCAAGGTCGATTTTTGAAGGTCCGCCACCATGGTTGCCAACACCCCATAACATAAGATTTGCACCATCGTGGGCATCCTCTGAAATTCTGTCGATTTTTTTTGTGACTTCGCCTCTTGCACAGTTGTAGCCACCCCACATGGAGTGACCGATGATTTCACTTCCGTCATAGCCTTTCCAAATGAAATCGGTGTCATCGCCAACGATATTATGAGGACGCATAAATAAATATGAATGGTACCCTGTTTTCTTTAAAATCTGAACAAGTCCGCGAGTGTGACCGAATGGGTCAAAGTTGATTGCGGTGGTGGGCTTTACGCCGAATTTTTCTTTAAAATAGGAGTTGCCAACTTCAATCTGACGCAAAAATCCTTCTGCAGAGGGCATTGTACAGCCGGGTTGGAGATACCAACCGCCCATAATACGCCACTTGCCTTTTTTTACAAGCTCCTGAATTCTCTTGAAAAGCTCAGGTTCGTTTTCTTCCACCCATTCATAGAGGACGGATTCGTTGTGGTTGAAAATGAAATTATCGTATTTTTCACAAAAGTCTGCGGCAACGCGGAATGTGGAAATTGCTTCTGCTATGCCTTCGTTTTTTGCCCAAAGCCAGATGGGGTCAAGGTGGGCGTTACATAATAAATGGATTTTTTTCATAAAAATACCTCGGGAAAATCAAAAGTTTTTGCATTGGAAATCGCTCCAGTTACTGTCGGAAGCAAGAGTGCCATTGCTATTGAATGTTTTTAGAGCGTTTTTGTTATTCTTTAACCAGGCGTCACACCAATCAAGAATATATGAGGTGTATTTGGTGGGCGCTGTGCAACAGGTAGTGTGAATAGCACCATTTAAAGAAGCGTAAACAGCAGGACCTTTTGCAACATCGTATGCAGGTTGAATCCATTGGGACGGGGAAACAATCATATCGCTACCACCTGCAATAAAGAATGTGGGTGTTGAGTTGGGTTCGGCTTCTTCGAGATAGTTGCTGCCTGCCAGAGAAACAACACATTTGATTCGTGAATCTTTAACTGCTGCATTGACAGAGCTTCTGCCACCTTGGGAGTGACCGATTACGCCAAGCATTTTTGTGTTGATTTTTTTATAAACGATACTGGAAGAGTCTTTGTTCAAAGAAATAACAAAATCAAGAGCTGCAATTTGTGCAGTGCCGTCTGCAGCCATAGTTTCATCACTTGCTATAACAATGTAGCCGCCTTTTGCCAGTTCGATAAACATATTTGTGTACATATCGGGCGGACACATTGTTCCGTTTGCCCAAGAAAGAACAGGGTAAGTTTTTTTGGAAGTTTTTATATCTTCAGGATAGTATATATAATAGGTTCCGTTGGCAGTTTCGTGGGTTTCCTGATTTGATGTACCGTTCTGAGCTTTGGTTGTGCTCTGTGTCTGCTGAGTTGCAGGTGGTTGTGGTGCATTTGTTTCAGGTGGTTGTTGGGCGGGATTGCTATCTGTACTTTGCGTTGCAGGTGCTTGAGTTTCGGCAGGCGTAACAGTACCGTTTGTGGTATTGGGTGTGTCTGCGGTTATAATGGAAGTGTCTGCTACAGTGTCGGAGTATGATGCATCAGAATTAACTGTTTCATCCGGTGTGATATATTGCTCTGTTGTGGTTGTTGTAGCTTCGTCGGTGGTATCTTTACCGCAAGATGCCACAGAAAAAAGAAAAACACATACTAATAATAAAGCTGTTATTGATTTGAACTTTTTCATTGGTCATTCTCCTTAAAAGGTTTATATTGGTATTATAACAGAATGTTCGATAGGGTTCAAGGTCGTAAAAAATAAAGATATTGCGAAGCTTATCATCCCTGTTTGCCCTTGGCAAATAGGGAGGGGGACCGTTCTTCTTTATGTAAATTTATTTGATGTATATATTTCGGGTGATGTTTTTAGCTATGCAATGCAGTACGGACGGAATGGTGGTGGGTTGCCACGCTTCTTCTTTACATCGTTAATGAGAAGGGTTGGAAATTTTAAATTTATCCATTTATTATTGCTCTCATCAAGAAAGGGTAATCTTTATGGGGCAACCCACCACCAAAAATGGTGAGTTAAATCCTCGCTTGGAATATTATTCAAAAGAGAAGTTATGGTAAGTCCACTTGCGGTACCCAAAATTCTTTGTTCGCTATTCGCTTTACAGAATTTTGACCGCTACGCCAACTCACACTCCCTGCATCCGCCACAGGCGGCGGTCGTGTTCCTTGCCCCCTCACTATGCTTACGCACAGGGATGATAGGCTTCGCCGAGGGAGTTCGAGTCTCTCTACCAACATTTTTGAACAAAGCAAAAAGGATACCCTTACGGATATCCTTTTTACTTGGCGCAGAAGGAGAGACTCGAACTCTCGCGCCGGTTTCCCGACCTACGCCCTTAGCAGGGGCGCCTCGTCTCCAACTTGAGTACTTCTCCATTGGTAACCTTCTCGGTTATTATTAAATTAGCCTTTCTTAAAGAAAGGCTTTGGCGCAGAGGGTGGGATTCGAACCCACGGTACGTTGCCGTACGACGGTTTTCAAGACCGTTCCGTTATAACCACTTCGGTATCTCTGCATATGATAGCCTTAACATATTAACACAGATGTTTTAAAATGTCAACACTTTTTTATTTTTAATGATAAAAAAATTTTTTCCAATTTTTTTGAATAAATACTTGACAATTGGAAAATGTAATAGTATAATAACGTTCGTCTTAGCGGGATAGTGTAACGGTAGCACGACAGACTCTGACTCTGTTTGTTGGGGTTCGAATCCCTATCCCGCTGCCAAAAAAAGAAAGTACCCAACAGGGTGCTTTCTTTTTTTTACAAGCCGACAGGCTTGGTATATCATCACACCGTTGATTGTGTATTCTGTCGGCTTGATGATGTACGAGGCTTTGCCTTGATTGTGTGCCTTCGGGGAAAATTATTCTCTTGTAAAAGGTTATGTTGCTCAAGCTTATTATTGTGATGAATGTGATATTGTTATTGTGAAAACAGGGGAATAATAAATAATTAAATTTATAAAGCCACTTTTTGTAAGTGGTTTTTATTTTTTGCATAATTTTAACATTTGTTCACAAACTATTTACAAAAATATTTGCAAAAATGGTTGACAAATGCTACTGGTGGGAGTATATTATTAACAGAGTTAGCACTCACACACAGAGAGTGCTAACGAGTGCTAAAAGCAAAAGAGGTGAGGGCGTGGCGGAACTTACAGGTCGTAAGCAACAGATTCTTGCAATTATAATCGAACGATTTATTGCTACCGGTGAACCGGTTGGTTCTAAAGCAATATGTACCGAAATGGGTAACGCAGTTTCCTCGGCTACTATCCGTAATGATATGGCGGATCTGGTTGAAATGGGTTTGCTGGAGCAGCCTCACACATCTGCCGGTCGAGTTCCCTCGCAGCTTGGATACAGGTATTATGTTGATAATCTGATGTCTGCTTATGAATTGGGTATAGAAGAACAGGAACGCATAAAAATCTGGTTGCAGTCCTTTTCAGGCGAGCCTGATAAGCTGCTTGAAAAAGCGGGTAGCATTCTCGCAGAGCTTACAGATTGCGTTGCAGTTTCCTCTTCACCTGCTGATGCAGAAGCTTTTATAAAACGCATTGAGCTCGTACCCTTGAGCAGTCATACGGCGATGATAGTTCTTCTTGCTACATCTGGTATTCTTAAAAGCTCGGTTGTGAGAAGCGATGCAGAGATAAATGTTGATATTGCCGAGGTTTTCTATAATATATGCCAGAGCTACTTTATAGGAAAATCTGTTTCTGATATAAACGTAATGTTTATTCAGACCCTTGTAGCTTCTCTCGGTGACAGGGTTTTCATTATGTCGCCTTTCCTTTGTGCCATAGCAGACTTGTGTGAAGCGGTTAAAACGACCGAGCTTCATTTAAAAGGTCAGTCGAATATACTTAATCACGAAGAGCTTTCTGAAGATGCGTTTGGACTTATGGATTTTCTCCATAGGGGGACACCTCTTGAAAATCTTCTTAATTCACATAAAAAACAACTTAATGTTGCAATCGGTTCAGAAAATCTTTACAGAGAATTGAAAAACTCTTCAACAATTTTTTCAAAATACTCTGTTGGTAATAAGGATAGTGGCTCAATTGGTATAATCGGTCCTACAAGGCTTGATTATGCAAGGCTTATTCCCAGTATAAAATATTTAGCATCGGTTATCGGAAATCTTCTTTCTGAAACACTTGATGAGGAGTGAGGTAAAAATGGCGAACGAAGAAAATAAAGCAGTAGAAACAGAAGAAGCTGCTGAAGTTAAAAAAGAAACAAAAAAAGAGAAAAAAGCAAAAAAGAATGCAGAGGTTGATGCTCTTAAAGCTGAAATTGAGAAGCTTTCAACAGAGCTTGCAGCTCTTAAGGATTCTCATCTTCGCACTCTTGCAGAATATGACAACTACCGCAAACGCTCTCAGAGAGAAAAAGAGGCAACCTACGGTGATGCCAAGGGTAACACAATCAAAGCTCTTCTCCCTGTAATTGACAATTTCGACAGAGCATTGGCAAACCAGACAGACGACATCGAGGTTTACAGAAAAGGTGTTGAAATGACCGTTACTCAGCTTAAAGAAATCCTTAAAAATATGGAGGTTGAGTCCTTTGGTGAGGTCGGCGAAGAGTTCGACCCTAACATTCATAGTGCAGTTATGACTGTTGAGAATGACGAGCTCCCCGAAAACTCTATTGCGGCAGTTTTTGAAAAAGGTTATAAAATGGGCGACAGAATATTGCGTTTTGCAACTGTTCAGGTCACCAATTAAAATAGTTAAAAATTTACTTAATATATTTGGAGGTATTCAAAATGGCAAAAACAATCGGTATTGACTTAGGTACAACAAACTCTTGCGTAGCAGTTATTGAAGGCGGCGAGCCCGTAGTTATTGCTAACGTTGAAGGTAACAGAACAACACCCTCTGTTGTAGGTTTCTCAAAATCAGGCGAAAGACTTGTTGGTCAGGTTGCAAAGCGTCAGGCGGTTCAGAACCCCGACAGAACTATTGCATCTATCAAAAGACAGATGGGTACAGATTACAAGGTTCAGATTGATGACAAATCCTACACACCTCAGCAGATTTCTGCAATGATTCTTTCAAAACTCAAAGCAGACGCAGAAAGCTACCTTGGTGATAAGGTAACAGAAGCAGTTATCACTGTTCCTGCTTACTTTACAGACTCACAGCGTCAGGCAACTAAGGACGCAGGTAAGATTGCCGGTCTTGAAGTTAAGAGAATCATCAACGAGCCCACAGCAGCTGCTCTTGCTTACGGTATCGACAAGGAAAATGACCAGAAGGTTATGGTTTATGACCTTGGTGGTGGTACTTTCGACGTTTCTATCATTGAAATGGGTGAAGGTGTTCAGGAAGTTCTTGCAACTGCAGGTAACAATCGACTTGGTGGTGATGACTTCGATCAGAGAATTATCGACTGGCTTGTAACTGAATTCAAAAAGGAAACAGGTACAGACCTTTCCAAAGATAAAATGGCTATGCAGAGACTTAAAGAAGCAGCAGAAAAAGCTAAAATCGAACTTTCAGGTGTTACTTCTTCCGCTATTAACCTTCCTTTCATTACAATGACAGAAGCAGGCGGTCCTCTTCACCTTGACACAACTCTCACAAGAGCAAAATTCAACGAG
>JAZNHK010000141.1:0-3097 GCA_045576915.1 Acutalibacteraceae bacterium | reverse complement strand
CGATTTTAAGTTCAGCTCTGGGATCTGCGTTCGGGTCGTTGCTATATTCACCGTAGGGAACATAGCCAGTCTGCTTCCTGCCGATATCAACCTGTATCTCTGTGGGAGATACACTCAATACTGTACCAACAACCTTCTGGTCGCTGTTCATATTGTTGAGTGATTCTTCCAAAGCTGCTGCAAAATCAAAATCTTCAGCTGCTACAGAGCTCAGCACTTCTGCCTCCTCAATCATAGTTGTGTCTTTGACAATTTCGGACATGGTTTCAAGTACCTCCTTTATAATACCGGCGGGAGTTGATGCACCCGCAGTGAGACCGACAGATTTAAACCTACCGAGAGTGATACCATTAAGCTCTGCGGCAGTTTCTACAAGAAAGGATGGGCAATTGCTTTCGCAAACGCTCAGAAGCTTTCTGGTATTGGAGCTATGACGCCCACCAACAATAACCATAGCATCATTCACCTTGGAAAGTGATGCTGCTTCATTTTGCCTTTCTTCGGTCGCACTACATATTGTAGCAAATATTTTTGCATTTGTACATAGCATTTTGATTTTTTTTACACTTTTTTCCCATTCTTTTATGCTAAAAGTTGTCTGGGAAACAAAAATCAACTCTTTTTGTACTAAATCTTGCCTGTTTTCGAACAATTCTTCGAGTTTTTCTGCGGAATTTATAACAAAAGCCTCGCCTCGTGCATAGCTTTTTATACCTTTTACCTCGGGATGATTTTCATCTCCTGCAATTAAGGTTACAACATCTTCTGCAGAATTTTCTAAAATGATTTTATGGATTTTCTTAACAAACGGACAAGCCGCATCAATAAACCGGCAACCGCTTTGTTCTGCTTCTTCAAGGACCTCTTTAGTTACACCATGTGTTCTTAAAACAAGAATTGTATCTTCAGGAACCTGAGAAACCTCATCAACAACGATAACGCCCCTGTTTTCCAAATCATCAATAACCTGTTGATTATGAATTATAGGTCCCAGCGTTGCCACCTTTTTACCATCTGCCACAAGCTCTTCAATAAGCTTGACAGCTCTGTCAACACCGAAGCAGAAGCCTGCTTTTTTAGCCAATGTAATTTCAGTCATTAAAGTCTCTCCTTTATGACTTTTATCATATAATCAATTGACTCTGACAAATTAAGCTCAGTTGTATCAACAAGAACTGCATCCTCCGCTTGTTTTAGAGGTGCAATTTCTCTGTTCATATCCTGATAATCGCGTTCTTTGATTTCTTTGAGAATAACATCATACTCAACTGTCTGACCCTTTTCGGTAAGCTCCTTAAAGCGTCTGTCTGCACGAGCCTCTGCAGATGCAGTGAGATAAATTTTAATTTTAGCATCAGGAAGAACTACAGTACCGATATCTCTGCCATCCATAATGCAATTATTTTTCTTTGCAATATCTCTCTGTAAGTCAAAAAGAAACTCTCTTACCTTTGGAATTGCAGAAACATTTGATGCCGCCATTGATACTGCATTTTCTCTGATAGCAGTTGAAACATCCTCTTCGCCAAGGAAAACTCTCTGTTCACCATCAACAAAGCGAAGTGAAACATCCAAGCCATCAAGAGTAGGTATAACCTGCTCTGCACTTTTTGTATCTTTACCTAATCTTAAGGCGTTAAGACCGACTGTTCTGTAAAGAGCACCGGTATCAACATAAATAAAACCTAATTCCTTTGATGCTGTTTTAGCAATTGTACTTTTACCTGCACCTGCAGGACCATCAATTGCAATGTTTACTATCATACTGCATTCTCCTTTGTAAATATTCCATAAACAATGATATATTGCCTGACGGCAACATGAAATGAAACAAGTTTCATGATATATTTTCTGCGAAAACATGATATACACCTACGGTGCATTTCGGGGAAGCTTCGCTTCCAAACATTTATAATCGCGTCGCAGACACTTTAATTTTGCATTCTGCATTCTGCATTTTGCATTCCGTCAGAAAACGGAGTTTCCTGCAAGGTTTCCCGTAGAAAATGCTATTTGCAAATTAAATCCGCCTGTGTAGGCATCAACGTTTATTACCTCACCTGCAAAATAAAGTCCGTCAATTATTTTACTTTTCATAGTTTTGGGGTCAATTTCAGAAATGCTTACCCCACCGGAAGTTATAATCGCTTCATCTATCGGGCGAAAATCTGTAACAGTAAGACGGATATCCTTGAGCAAATCCACCAGCTGAGAACGCATTTCTTTAGTTACCTGATTTGATTTGATATTACCATTAAGCCCTGAAAGCTTAACAACAATGGGAATCATTTTTCTGGGCAACATAAGAGCTAATGTATTGAAAAGATTTTTGTTTGAACATTCAAGCAAATCTCTCTGAATACGTTTATCCAACTGCTCGTAGGTAAGAGCCGGTTTGAAGTCTATATGAATTACGTATCTTCCCTTTTCCATATTTCTCATATGTGATGATGCGGAAAGAATCATGGGACCTGAAACGCCAAAATGTGTAAAGAGCATTTCACCAAAGTCCTTGTAAACCTCTTTATATGTTCTGGTATCCTCTACGCGGATTTCCACATTACGAAGTGATAATCCCATAGCCTCACTACACCATCCCTCATGACACTCAAGAGGAACAAGTGAAGGCTTTAATTCTGTAATAGTGTGCCCCACCTGCTTTGCGAGGGTGTAACCGTCACCGGTTGAGCCTGTGGCAGGATAGGACATACCGCCTGTTGCAATAAGTACATTATCTGCAAAAAACTCTCTGCCATCATCGGTTTTGCAACCCTTTACTGCACCATCTTCAACGATAAGCTCTGTAACTCTGCCGGTTTTACGTTTAACTCCGTTAACGGTTATATATTTATTGAGAGCATCAACAATATCAAGTGCTTTATCGGAAACAGGAAAAACTCTGTTGCCTCTTTCAATTTTAAGCGGTACACCCATACTTTCAAAAAAGTCTATGGTATCATCTGTACCGAACCTTGAAAATGCACCATACAAAAACCTGCCATTTACAGGCACATTGGAAATAAGCTCATTGAGAAGAGGACAAGAATTTGTAACATTACATCTGCCCTTTCCCGTTATTCCCACTTTTCTTGCTAAT
>JAZNHK010000140.1:0-2921 GCA_045576915.1 Acutalibacteraceae bacterium | reverse complement strand
TGGATTCTGTTGCAGAAGAAGTATCTAATCACGATGGCTTGGTCTGGACTCATGTTGTAAGTCTCAAAAGAGAGGATGCAGAAAGACTTGGTTACAACAATGCAAATGCTTGGAAAAGTCTGTTGCAGAGAAATATTTTTGACATTGCACAAGCTCATAAAATCAAGCTAAGCAACTTGAGAATGTATGCAGCCTTTCATGATACTACTCATCATCCTCATATACATTTGCTTGTGTATTCTCAGGATGTGAAGGAAGGTTATCTCACCAACAAAGGCATAGAAAATCTTCGTAGCAGGTTCGGTAATGACATATTCCGTAACGAGCAATTCAAACTCTTTCAGGAGGAAACCCATCAGCGTGATGAGGTAAAAACTCTTCTTCGTCAGATGCTTGAAGATAAAGGTTATCATTTTAATTCCACACCGGAGTTGCAAAATATGTTCGTGGAGTTGTCAGAAAAGCTTTCATCCATAGAAGGTAAGAAACAGTATGGTTACTTGCCGAAAGATATTAAATCTCTGGTTGATAAAATTCTTGTTGAGTTGTTCAAGGATGATAATCTTTCTGAGATGTATGAAAAATGGAATGACATCAACAGAGAAAAGTTATCGCTCTACTATGATGCAAAAGAGAAACCTGATATACCGATTGAAGATAACAAAGAGTTCCGTAGTCTTAAAAATATGATAATAAAGTTTGCAAAAGAATATGGCGAAGCAGAACACAAAGCGTATGTATTCAAAAACTTCGCAAGCGATTATACTTTTACAAATATTGCAAAAGCGTTTTTCAAATTGTTTGAAAGCAGTTATCAAAAGAAAAGTAGTAAACTCAATTCAAAAATTGATAGCAAGCTAAGAGAAAAAATCAACGAGAAGAAGCTTGCTCAAGGTCTTAAAATTAATGTTTCCTTTGCTGATGACGAGGATGAAGAAGAGTACTTTGGTCTGAGTATGTAAAATTATTTTGCTTTCAGTACAGAACATTTGTTTGTAGTTTGATATGATTTTAGTTAACAATTCGACATATTCAAAATGAGTGTGTCGTTAGTTAAAGAACATTTCAAAGTAAGTCTTGCAAATATTTTATCGCAGGCAAGCGTTGTGAAATGTGAAAATTTATAAAAGACGAGGAGGTGAATGTGCAATGAAAGGTTATAAACCGAGAGACAGTTTGTCATCCGACAAAAGCAAAATCACGGTTGAATTTATCAACTGTAAAGAACCAATTAAGAAGAACATAATTAAAATTTAAACACGAAAGGAAAGTGATATGAAACCAAGGGTGTGGCATTATGCCACGCCGGTATACAAAAAAGAATATAAAGCCTTGTCCCTATAATATAAATAAGTTTAGGGGGTGGCGCTATGAATAAACCGATTATAACCGAGAAGCTTGTTAAGACTTCGGAATTGAAATTAGGAAATTGTTTAATCATAGTTAACGAGTATGCCCCCAACCTCACCAAAGACCAAAAAGAAATCGCTGAAATAAAAATCAAAAATTCATTGGTAAAGGCGTTCGGAAATGGTGAAGAATAGTCTGGACTTTGAAAGCCGATTGGAGTATTGTGTGTTTGGCTTAATGTGTCATAGAAAGGTGATAGTTCTATGATAGCAATTTATGCCCGTCAATCGGTAGAAAAAGAAGACAGCATTTCAATTGAATCACAGATTGAAATGTGTGAGTACGAAGCGCGTGGTGAGGCTTATTTAGTATATTCGGATAAAGGTTTCAGCGGTAAAAATACCAACCGCCCCGAGTTCCAAAGAATGATGAGTGATATAAAATCGGGAAGAAAAGGTATTACAAAAGTAATAGTTTACAGGCTTGACAGAATCAGCAGAAGTATCCTTGACTTTTCAACTATGATGGATACCTTCAGTAAAATGAAAGTTGAGTTTTCTTCAGCAACAGAAAGATTTGATACAAGCACACCTATGGGCAGAGCGATGCTGAATATCTGCATAACATTTGCTCAGCTTGAAAGAGAAACAACTCAGCAACGTGTTCGTGATACTTATGCGGCACGTTCGCAAAAAGGCTTTTATATGGGTGGCAAGATACCTGTAGGTTTCAGAAAAGTTGATTTAACCATAGACGGAATCAAGACAGGAATGTATGAACAGATTCCGGAAGAGGTTGAAGTGGTTAAAATGATTTTCGAAATGTATGCAGATGTCAATAACTCTAATTCGGCTATTGCCGAGGCTGTTCGCAATAAGCACAGTACAGCCGTGAGAGAAAGAATTGTAACCCGAGCAAGAATACAGGATTTTGTTAAGAATCCGATTTATGTAAAAGCTGATATGAATATCTACAACTTTTTCAAGTCAAAAGGTGCAAAGATTGTTAATCCTCCTGAGGATTTTATCGGTACAAACGGTTGCTACTTATACACAGGTGATAAGGGAACAAGAAAACAGACTGATTTATCAAATACGGTGTTGGTTATAGCACCTCATGAAGGTTTCATTGATTCTGAACTATGGATTGCGTGCCGTGAAAGAGCGTTATCTCAACAACAGATTAAACGCAATCCAAGAGCAAAAAACACATGGCTTGCAGGTCTTATCAAATGTGGTAATTGTGGTTACGCAATCATCAAGAAAACCTATGAAGCGAAGAATGTTAGTTACTTCTTATGCTCAAGGAAAATGAATGACAGATTGTGTACGGGTGCAGGAAGAACGATTCATGCAGATGATTTTGAGAATGCAATTTACGAAAAAATGAAAGAGAAATTGGCAGACTACAGAGTTATTGAGTATGGCGTTGCACCACCAATAGACCCGAGAGTTGAAGAACTGAAAGCAAGAGTAATTGAAATAGAAACTGAAATTCTTGAAACAGTCAAAGGTGTTAAAGATGCAAGTCCAACAGTTATGAGATACATAAACGAAAATGTTGAAAGATTA
>JAZNHK010000139.1:0-3686 GCA_045576915.1 Acutalibacteraceae bacterium | reverse complement strand
GCAACAAGAGTATAAACTCTGCTTAAAACCTTTGATTTATCAAGATATTTTAAAAGTACAAGTTTTTCAACAATGAGAAGAACTGCAAAGAACAGTCCCCATACAATGAAATTCCATGCGGCACCATGCCAGAACCCTGTTAAAAACCACACAACAAAAATATTGAAAAACCATTTTGGCTTTGAAACTCTGTTACCGCCCAAGGGAATATAAACATAATCCCTGAACCAGGTCCCTAAGGACATATGCCACCTTCTCCAGAATTCAGATGCACTTTTTGAAATGTAGGGATAATTGAAGTTTTCGGCAAACCTGAACCCCAATATTCTACCCAATCCGATTGCCATATCAGAATAACCGGAGAAATCAAAATAAACGTGAAGCCCGAAAGCAACTGCGTAGAGCCAATAGAAAAGGACGGACTTATCATCAGATGCTTTAAAAATATCGCAAAGTTCACCTAAGGTATTGGCAATGAGTATTTTTTTACCAAGACCTATAATGAATCTTCTTATACCTTTTGAAAAATTCTCAAAAGAATGTGTTCTTTCCTCTAACTGCTTTGCAATATCGGAATACCTTACAATAGGTCCTGCAATAAGCTGAGGAAACATTGTAATATAAGCCGCAAGATTTATAATATTTTTCTGTGATTTTACATCCTTGCGATAAACATCAATTGTGTAGCTTAAAATCTGGAAAGTGTAGAAACTGATACCAATGGGTAAAGCAATTCGTAACAAAGGAATTGAAAGCCCTGTTGCCACATTGAAGTTTTCAATAAAGAAATCTGCATATTTAAAATAGGCAAGAAAGCCTAAATTAACCGCAACAGAAATACCGAGGAAAACTTTTGATAGTTTTTTTTTAGAAAAAGCCTCAATCAGAATTCCGGAAAAATACCCGATTACGATTGAGGCTATCATCAGAAAAACATATTTTGGTTCGCCCCAACCATAAAAAACAAGGCTTGAAAGCATCAAAACCATGTTTTTTAATTTCTTGGGAGCGATAAAATAAAGTATCAGTACACTTGGCAGAAAATAATAAAGAAAAGGAATACTAGAAAAAAGCATATTAGTTCTCTTTCTGCTTTGTGCTTAAATTAAATAAATTTTAAAATCAATTATGCGAGAGATTCTTCAACATTAAGAGTTGCATCTTCGCCGTAAACTGTTGCAAGTTTTGTTTTGAAGCTTTCAATTGCTTCTGCATTACCAAAAGCAGCAACAACATATTCACCTGCTACTGTGTAGATAATAAGTGTGTCGGGGAAACCGCACATCCACTGTGTGCTCTTGATGCTATCTTTAAGAGAGTTAACAAGAGTTTCTGGATTAGCAGCATCTGCAAGGTGATATGCAGCAGCGGAGAATGTGTTTGCATTCATAGCGTGTGTAATTGTTGCAACATTATCAACAAGTTTAAGTGAGTCTTCTGTAATGTGAAGAGTTGCAGTTGCGTTTTCAACATCAGAGATATTGAAGTTACCTGCAGCATCGTTAACTGCTGCTTCAAAGTCGCCGCCCATTACAGGGAATTTTTCTTCTTCAGCAAATGTTGACCAGACGCCATCAAGAAGAGCAACAGGTGATTCAATTGTTACTTTGTTTTCGTCTTCCTTGGGAGCAGTACCGCAAGCTGCAAGAGCTACTACCATTACCACTGCCAATAATGCACATAAAATTCTTTTTTTCATTTTTTGAACTCCTTTTTATTAGTTTATTTCAGTATAACATATAATCGCCACTATTAAAAGAGATTTTAAAAAGCAATAGTTATATTCCCAAAAATTCGACTAATAATAACAATAGAAATACTAAATGAATGAAAGAGGTGTATCTATGGACAACCAAAATAATGTTAAAAAAACACTTGACCAGATTCCCGAAGCTGATAAAAATGCAAAAAGCATTACGGGACTTGTTAAAGAAAGCGGTAAAATTACAGGCTATCAATTATCAGATAACAGCGTAGTTTCAAAGCAACAAGGCGTTAATATGGCAAAGCAAGGTCAGATTTCAGGCGTTGGCATCGCCCACCGGGGTGACACAGAATATCTCAAAGCCGTGCCGAATGGTAGCGAAAATGATAATCTCGGAAATCTCCCATCTATATCACCTGAAGAATGAAAAAATCCCGAAAGAGTTTTTCTCTTTCGGGAAATATTTTTTAAAGTTCTATTTCAATACCTACAGGACAATGGTCGCTACCCATAATTTCGGTTAAAATAAAGCTGTCCTTCACCTTATCTGCAAGCCTGTTTGAAACAACAAAGTAATCAATACGCCAACCAACATTTTTGGCTCTTGCACCATACATATAGCTCCACCAGGAATACTGCACTTTATCTGGGTAAAGATTTCTGAATGTATCGGTAAACCCTGCTTCAAGAAGCTCTGTAAATTTTCCTCTTTCTTCATCAGAAAAGCCTGCACTGAAATGATTCGTTTTCGGATTTTTAAGGTCAATTTCTTCATGGGCAACATTAAGGTCACCGCAATAAATAACAGGCTTTTTGCTATCAAGAGTTTTCATATAAGTTCTTAAAGCATCTTCCCATTCCATTCTGTAGGAAAGCCTTGCAAGCTCTCTCTGGGCATTGGGCGTGTAAACGCAAAGAAGATAAAAATCTTCATATTCAAGGGTTATGGCTCTGCCTTCGTGGTCGTGCTCTTCAATACCAAGGCCATAGCTGACGCTTAAAGGCTCTTTTTTTGCAAAAACCGCAGTACCCGAATAGCCTTTTTTCTCTGCACTATACCAATACTGATGATATTCGGGAGTAGAAAACTCCGCCTGACCAGGTTGCATTTTAGTTTCCTGAATACAGAAAAAATCCGCATCCACTTCTTTAAAAAACTCTTCAAAGCCTTTTGTCAAACAAGCTCTGAAGCCGTTAACATTCCAAGATATAAATTTCATTGTTTTTCTCCTGTTAATTTATTGATTTAATTATAACATTATTTTTTCTTTATATCAACCACACAAATATTATCAAAACAATTGCAATTTATTGTAAAAATGTTAAAATATAAATAATTTATTTTTGAAAGTTGGTGTTTTTGTGATAACAAAAGCAGAATGGAAAAATATAAGAGGCTCACAGCCTCAACCGGACCAGATTATGCTCTCCATCAAAGGCGATGCTGCTCATTCAATGACTGTCCGCTGGAGAACTGATACAAGCATTAACGAGGGCTTTGCTCTTTACAGAGAAAAAGGAACTGAAGAATGGATGAAAGCAGATGCTCTCAAGCATCCTTTCACAACAGATATGGACGAAAGCCATTTCTTTTTTGCAGATATGGCAAACCTTAACCCTGACACAAAATACGAGTACACCTGTGGAAATGACGAATACAGAAGTGAGGCTTACACCTTCAAAACACCGAAGGCAGACACAGAAAATTTCTCTTTCCTTTGCCTTTCTGATATTCAGGCGGGCGATGCAGAACCTCCTGCAGACTATTCCGTGCTTCGCAAAACCTTAAAGAAATTCCTCAATGATCATCCCGAATGTGATTTCATTCTCACCGCAGGTGACAACACCAACTGCGGTCAGACAGATATTCAATGGACAGGACTTTTCGAGGGTCTTAAAGGTATCTGCGAGAGATTGCCGGTGATGTTCTGTATGGGCAACCATGATGATATGGGCTTCAGCAGTTATTTTACAAAGGAAG
>JAZNHK010000138.1:0-13242 GCA_045576915.1 Acutalibacteraceae bacterium | reverse complement strand
AATATTGCAAGAAAGCAGGTGAAACCTATGGCAGAAACTAAACAAATCAACACCAAAATAAAACCTGTTATTGTGTTTTTATCATTTTTAATAGCGGCGGGTATTTTTATCTTCTCAACCTTGTTTGCAACCTCTGTTTGTACAAAATGGTATGGCTTGATTGTGGGCGTAGTGTTGATGATTGTAGCTATTCCTATTCATTGCCAAGGTGAGAAAGCAAAAGTTTGCTATATTTTAAGTTTTTTTGTAAACTCTGTTGCCAATGGCTTTTCTTTGTCGGCGTATTATAATGACCAAAATGAAGTTTTGAGTGTTGGCGAAATGTTCAAAGCTTGTGTTTCCCCGATTGTTTTGTTGTTTGTTGTGTTTCTTTTGGTTCAGCTTTTTCCTGTAATCAAGAAATATATCTGCATATCGGGTGTTGTTATAGGCGGTATAATGCTTGTTGCTTTTATTGTGTTGTCGGTGAAGCAGGGCGGAGTGGTTTTTAGCTTCGGTTTCTTTTCAACTTTGCTCTCTCTTTTTTATCATTGTGTTATGGGTGTTACCGCAAATAATAATCGAGATGGTTTAAGGGATATTTCCTTTGGCAGCTTCGGAGCATTTATAATAATATCAATTGTTGTTCTGTTTGTTATAAGTGATGGCGAAATTCTTGAAGCTTTTGATGTTGGCGGCGGAGAGAGTAATAAAAAAGCAAAAAAGAATAAATAAAAAACCAATCACTCGGTTAAGGAAAACTTTTCTTAACCGAGTGATATATTTTTAGAGTTCGTTTATAAATTCACCTATACGCTCAAGAGCCTTGATAATATGCTCTGTTGAGTAGCAGTAAGAGGCTCTGACGAAGCCTTCTCCACCTTTGCCGAAGGCAGTTCCTGGTACAACGGCAACCTTTTTGCTTTCTAAAAGCTTTTCACAGAATTCTTCACTTGAAAGCCCTGTGCTTTCAATACAGGGGAAAGCATAGAATGCGCCTTTTGGCTCTCTGCAGGTAAGACCGAGTTTGTTGAAACCACTTATAATCAGCCGTCTTCTGCGGTCATATTCCTCTCGCATTTTTTTGATTTCGTCATCACCATTTTTAAGGGCTTCTACCGCCGCATATTGCGATGTGGTGGGAGCACACATTATTGCATATTGGTGAATTTTTGTGATTTGTTGCATAATCGCTTCAGGACCGCAAGCGTAACCTACACGCCAACCTGTCATAGAATATGCTTTTGAAAATCCGTTGACTGTAATTGTCCTTTCCCACATGCCATCTATTGAAGCTGGTGAAACGTGTATGTAATCTCCGTAAGTAAGCTCGGAATAGATTTCATCGGAAATAACAATAATGTTTGTGCCTTTCAGAATTTTCGCAATTTTTTCCAAATCTTCTCTTTCCATAACTGCACCTGTGGGGTTGCAGGGGTAGGGGAGAATAAGTGCTTTCGTCTTTGGTGAAATTGCTTTTTTCAATTCTTCGGGTGTTACCTTGAAATCATTTTCCGCTTTGGTTTCGATGATAACGGGAACGCCACCTGCAAGACTGGTTATAGGCTCATAACAAACGTAGCTTGGTTGGGGAATAATAACCTCGTCACCGGGGGCAACAATGGCACGGATTGCTCCGTCAATAGCCTCGCTACCGCCAACTGTAACAAGAATTTCACTTTCGGGCTTGTATTCTAATTTATATCGTCTTTTGAGATAGTTGCTTATTTCTCTTCTGAGTTCAATTGTACCGCGGTTTGCACTATACTTTGTTCTGCCTCGTTCAAGTGAATTTATACCTGCTTTTCTGACGCTCCAAGGGGTCTGAAAGTCAGGCTCACCAACGCCAAGAGAAATAACATCCTCCATAGTGGCGGCAATATCAAAAAACTTTCTTATGCCCGATGGTTTTATTTCAGTTACCGCAGGGTTTAATACCTTGTTGTAATCAATCATAAATGAATTGCCCCCTGGTATCTTCCTGGGTATCAAAAAGCTCAACATCTAGTTCTTTATAACGGCGCATTACAAAATGAGTTGCAGTGGATGTGACGGAGTCAATTGTTGCAAGCTCTCTTGCTACGAAACGAGCTACATCCTGAAGAGTTTTTCCCTTAACAACAACATTAAGGTCATAAGAGCCTGACATAAGATAAACGGACTCAACCTCGTGGAAAGACATAACCTTTTCTGCAACCTCTTCAAAGCCTGAATCCGCTTTGGGAACAACATTGAGCTGAACAATAGCAGAAACATAAGCATCGTCAAGCTGGTCCCAGTCAATAACTGCCTTGTAACCACGGATTATGCCGTCTTTTTCAAGCTGCTCCATTTCGTTTTTTATTTCAGTTTCATCAGCACCGAGCATTGTTGCAATCTGCTCTGTGGTATAACGGGCATTTTTGCTTAAAAGCTTTAAAATTTCGTATCTCATAATAAAAAATCCTTACATCAAATCTTCGTTATAGTGAGCTCTTTCGCCACCGATAAATTTCGGTCTTACACGTGCCGCAGTAACAAAAGCGTTGCCGATTTTGTTGCTCCTGAGCCTTACGGGTACTGCCACCTTTTTTAAGTGCATGCCAATTAAGGTTGAGCCAATGTCAAGCCCTGCATCTGCCTTGATTTCTTCAAGTGCAACGGGGCTTTTGAACGCCTTATATGCAGCAGTGGCAAAAGAGCCTCCTGCTTTTGGCTGGGGAACAACATTAACGTATTCGCCATTTGGAACTGCATCCATTTCAACAATAATTGCTCTGTTAAGGTGCTCACAGCATTGTGCCGCAACAAAAACACCGTATTCATTAGCGGCTTCGTAAATACCTTGAAAAATTGCATTTGCAGTTTCGGGGGAAGAGTTGGTGCCTATTTTGTCACCGATTACCTCACTTGTGGAGCAACCGATAACAAGAATTTGCCCCTTTTTAAGCTCAGCGATTTCAATTATTTCTTTTGTGGCTGAAAAAGCCTCTTGTTTAATTGTGTTCATAGCAACACCTCTGATGAAAAATACATAGTGCTTTACTCTTGTATTTTACACACTTTTTCAAAAAAGTAAAGTGGAAATATAACTAATAAAGAAGGGAAATTTTTCTTTTATTACATATTTATTACAATTTGCTCTGTTTATTTGACAGTTGACAAGATTTATTGTATTATGAATGAGTATATTGGAATAATATGATGTAATATTATGGTCATATTTTGAAAGGTATGTTATTTAGCTTATGTTTATTGATTTGGAAGGGCTGGACGGTTGCGGTAAAACAACCCAAACTGACCTTGTTTGCAAAAGGCTTTCGGAGGATGGATTTGCTTATAAAAAAATCAAGCTTCCCGATTATGAAAGTGATTCAAGTATTCTTGTAAGAAAATACCTTGCAGGAGATTTCGGCAAAAATGCAGGGGATGTTAACGCTTACGCTACTTCTGTACTTTATGCGGCGGACAGATTCGCTTCATATACTGAAAAATGGAAAAAAGAATATCTTGACGGTACATTGATTTTTGCAGACCGCTATACTCCTGCAAATGCCATTTATCAGATGACAAAGCTTTCAAAGTCCGAATGGGACGAGTACCTTGATTGGCTCTTCGATTTTGAATATAAGAAAATTGGCATTCCTGCACCAGATAAGGTTATTTTCCTTGATATGCCCGTTGAGGTTTCCCAACGCCTTATGACCCAGCGTTATGAGGGTGACGAGAACAAAAAGGATGTTCACGAAGCAAATGTTGAGTTCCTTAACGCTTGTCGCGAAGCGGCACTTTATGCTGCAGAAAAATGCGGATGGGTGATTGTTCCTTGTTCGGAAAATGGCGAGCCTCTTTCAATTGAAGAAATAAACGATACAGTATATAAAATTTTACTTGATACAATAAAAAATAACTGATTATGCTTGATTTTCAACCTGTTAAAATTTCAGACAGAGAATTGATTTTGCAAAATATTCCGTCCTCTTGTCAGACAATGTGTGATTTCACCTTCGGCAATATTTTTTGCTGGAGCGTTGCTGAAAATACAAGAATTGCACAAAAAGACGGATTTATCTTTTTACGCTCACGCTTTAACGGCGTTAACAGCTATTCTTTCCCTTGGGGAAAGGGCGATATAAAAAATGCTCTTAAAATTATTGAGGAAGATGCAAAGGAGCGAAATGCAGATTTCAGCTTCTACTGCCTGAGCGAGGAGCAAACTGAAGTCCTTAAAAATATTTATGGTAAAAGGCTTTTTCTCCACGAGCAAAGAGATTATTTTGATTACGTTTATCTTCGTGAAAATCTTGCAACCTTAAAGGGCAGAAGGTATCATTCAAAAAAGAATCACGTTAATTCATTCTGTAAGAAAAATAATTTTTCCTACGAGTGCTTGACTGAAAATAATTTAAAAGAATGTCTTGAGTTTTCTCATTCCCGGCATAAGAGCGGAGAAAGAAATCCAAAGCTGGATGAAGAAATGCTTGTAATAGAAAAAGCGTTTATGAATTTCGGTGAATTGCATCTGAGCGGTGCAATTTTAAGGGTGGACGGAAAAATTGTAGCCTACGCTATGGGTGAGGCTATGGCAGATGGCAAAACCTATTGCACTCATTTTGAAAAAGCATCACCCGAATATCTTGCCGCCTATGCGGTAATCAATAAGTTATTTGCAGAAAACTCATTAAGTGAGTTTCAATATATCAACCGCGAGGATGATACAGGTGCGGAGAATTTAAGAAAAGCCAAAACCTCTTACCACCCTGAGCATCTTGTGAAAAAATATTATGGAAAAATCCTTTGAAATCCGCTTTCCTCTTGAAAGTGATTATGAAAAATTAAAACAACTCTGGCATACATCATTTGATGATTCCGGAGAAAGTCTTGATTCTTTTTTCAAAAATACCGTTTCTCCGGATAGAGTGTTGGCGGTCTTTGACGAAAAAATTCCTGTAAGTGCTCTTTATATGCTTGAAAGCGAAGTTTTGGTCGCTGGTAAAAGTTACTCTGCGTACTATATTTATGCAGTATGCACCCATCCTCAATATCGTGGAAATGGCTTAATGAAAAGCCTTTTTGAAAAGCTTTTTCAGGTGGCAGAGGGTAGAGGAGTAAACTATGTTTTCCTTGTTCCCGAAGAAAAATACCTTTTTAAAATTTATGAAAAAATCGGTTTTGAAACAGGCTTTTCCTATAGTGAAAATATCATTTATAAAAAAGATTTTGATTTAACCGAAAAAACAGAAAAAACAAATCTCACCTATGAGGAATACAGAGAATGTGTTTCGTCCAATGCTTTTAAAGTTCCCTTTGCAGTTTTGGAAGAAAGCACTTTCAAAAGCTTTTTTAACTCTGTAAGCGGTGAGGTGAAAACAGCATATATAAAAAACAAAGGCTATGCTCTCTATGAAGAAACGGCTGAAAGCCTTACAGTGTATGAGCTTTGCGGTGATGAAAAAATGCTTTTAAAAGCGGTTTTTCAGAATACACCAAAGGAAAGTCTTATATACAGAAAACAAGCAAAAGCAAATTTCATTCCTTACGGAATGTATAAAATAATAAAAAACGCTCCGAAAATAGAAAATGGCTTTTTCGGAATTCCCTATTCAACTTGAGAGGTACTTATGATTTATATTTTTCTTGCAGATGGTTTTGAGGAAATTGAAGCACTTGCACCACTTGATTTTTTGTTAAGGTTGGGTGTTCAGGTGAAAACAGTGGGTGTCAGCGGTAAATTCTGTCGTGGTGCTCACGGAATAAATGTTGAAGCAGATATTCTTCCTGAAGATGTAGTGCTTGATGATGCACTTCAAGGCATAATTCTTCCCGGTGGTATGCCAGGTGCGGAAAATCTCAACAATTCTGCAAATGTTCAGAAAGCAATTGATTACTGTGCAGAGAATAATAAAATAATGGGTGCAATCTGTGCCGCTCCATTTATTCTTGGCAGAAAAGGGCTTTTAAAAGGCAAAAATGCTACTTGCTTCCCGGGGTTTGAGGATGAGCTTCAGGGTGCAAATGTTGTTGAATCCGGCGTTATTATAGATGGCACAGTTGTTACCGCGAAGGGGGCAGGTGTTGCATGGGAATTCGGTGCAGCAATCGGCTCTATGATTATGGGTGAAGAAAAAGCCCTTCAGATACTGAGAGGTATTCAATGGAGAAATTGATTGATATACGCCCTATAAAAAAGAAAATGAGAGCCGAAGCAAGAGAAAGCAGACGCTCCATGGATGTTGCAATAAAAAGCTCTTATGACAAAAAGATTTGCAACAAGCTTCTTAATTTGTGGGCAGTAAGAGAAACGGCTACCGTTCTTTGTTACGTCTCAACAGAGATTGAGGTTGACACAAAAGAGTTTATAAATGCTCTTCTGGCTTCGGGTAAAAAGGTTGCAGTTCCTCGTTGTGAGGGCGGTCCTTCAGAAATGAATTTTTACTATATAAATTCTCTTGATGAGCTTTCTTCCGGTTCTTTTGGTGTTCTGGAGCCCCAACCCAATAAAGAAAATATGCTCATACAAACCGAAAATACAATCTGCATTGTTCCTGCATTTATGTTTGATAAATCAGGTTATCGCCTTGGCTATGGCAAAGGCTATTATGACAGATATCTTTCTCGTTACAAGGGTTCAACTATTGGTATATGCTATTCGCAAAATGTCAAGGAAGAGTTGTTCCACGGCAAATATGACAGAACCGTGGATATGATTGTAACCGAGAAGCAGATTATAACTGTAGACTGAACTTAAAACTTTTGGAATACGACAAGGAGTGATTCTGGATGTCCAAAGATAATTATAAAGATTACGAAGAGCTTTTGAGCATGTTTGATGATGGTAGCAAAATTGAATCATCGTCTTCAAAACCTACTGATGAAGAGCTTCTTAAAAGCAAAAGGCAGAAAAAGGTTGATGATTTTAAAATTGACATAAACTCCAACACATCTTATGAGAATCCCGGTTATAAGGGTGGGGTGTATTTTTCAAATCCTCCAAGAGATATTGAAAAAGCAGCACAGAGGGAAAAGAAAGCAACAGTGCGTAAAACTCCCAGAACTAAACCTGCTGTTGATAAATTTAAAATATCTGCTCCGCCAACCACCGCAAAGCAGAATAAAGCTATAGCACAGAAGAAAGCCAAAGAGTTGAAATTCAAAAACAGCTTTTTGGGTAAGTTCTTGAATTCTCAGAAGCTTTCCCGACTTGCTCTTGCTCTCGCTATAATTGCCTTGAGTAGTGTTGTGCTTTGCATTTACGGAATTGGTTGCATCAATGATGTTCTTGCAATTGATGTTGAGGATACAACTGTTGAGGTTGAGGTTTCCAAGGGTATGACCGATGCAGATGTTATAGATGTTCTTCAGGACAATGACCTTATAAAAAATAAGCTTTTCTGTAATCTGTTTATAAAATTCTTCGGTAAAGACGGCGACTATGTTTCAGGCGTTTATACCCTTACACCCAGTATGGGGCTTGAAAAAATGCTTTCAACAATGAAGGCGGATATAACTCTTTCCGAAACAGTTACTCTTACGTTCCCTGAGGGCTGGACAATTGACCAGATTGCTGAAAAGCTTGAAGCAAACGAGGTTTGTACAGCCGCAAGCTTTATAAATACTCTCCAGAATGTTGATTTCTCAGAGGAGTATGATTTTATAAAATCTATTCCCAATAAAGAAAAACGCTTCAGAGTGCTTGAAGGTTATATGTATCCCGACACTTATGAGTTCTACATCGGTGAAAATGCATCAAGCGTTGCCAGAAGATTTTTGGATAACTTCCAGAACAGATGGACGGATGAATATAAGAAACAGGCGGATGACCTGGGCGTAAGCCTTGATGAAGTAATCATTATGGCGTCAATTCTTCAGAAAGAAGCCGCTTCAAGCGGTCAGATGCCCGATATTTCTTCTGTCCTTTATAATCGTCTTGACAGAGCGGGAACATTCCCTTGGCTTAACTGTGACTCCACAACAGAGTATGTTACAAAAAATATTAAGCCAACCTTAACATCTTCAACCGAGGATACACAGAGATATCTTGATTATCTCCACAGTTATGATACCTATAATACAGAGTGTAAGGGTCTTCCGATTGGTGCAATTGCCAACCCGGGTGATGCAGCAATCAGAGCAGCTCTCAAACCCTCTGACACAAATTATTTCTATTTCTGCCACAACACAGAAACAGGCGATGTATTCTATGCAAACTCCATGTCTGAGCATGAAGCAAACTTGAAAAAGGCAGGTTTAACCTGATAAAAACTCCGTTAAGCTCCCAAAAGGTGCTTAACGGAGTTTCTTTTTGTCAAATCAATTCACATATAACAGTGTTTGAAAGCAGATACCCTTTTCTTGTAAGGGCGAGGCTTTCGCCATCATATTCAACAAAGTCTTGTTCTTTTAAGAATGGGGCTTTTTCTTTTATTTTTTTTGTGGCGTTTTTTCCGTAAAGATTTTCTGTTTCTGAAATATTCAAACCATTTTTAAGTCTTAAACGTAGCATTATGTATTCTTCTGCATCACCGCCCAAAGAATCAAAAACTGCCTTTTCACCATTTATAAAGCCTTCTGTGTCGCTGTCAAAATAAAATCTTTTTCCATCAATATAGGAGTGTGCACCGGGACCTAACCCAAGATAATTATCCAGCTTCCAATACTTTGTGTTGTGTCTGCTCTCAAAGCCGGCTTTTGCAAAGTTGGAAATTTCATAGTGGCTAAATCCATCTTTTTCAAATGTGTCAGCACAAATATTGTAAAATGCTATGGTTTTTTCTTCGTCAGGGAAATCATATTTATCCGCATTTTTATAAAAATGAGTTCCTTCTTCGATTTTGAGCATATATGCACTTATGTGCGGAATATCGCTTTCAATAACAAAGTCAAGTGTTTCTTTTAAGCTTTCTTCAGTCTGGTAAGGGATACCCAGCATAACATCAAGTGAAATATTGCTTATTCCCTTCTCTTTTAAAAACGCGATAACTTCCCTGACTCTCTTTTTATCACTTTGTCTGCCAAGGGCTTTTCGCTCCTTATCAACGGCAGATTGAAGTCCTAAAGAAATTCTGTTGACCCCCGCTTTTAAAAGATAGGGGAGAATGGCTTCAATATCTGAATTTGGGTTACATTCAACAGTAATTTCTGCATCGTTATCAACAGAAAAAACTTTTCTTGCAGTAGTAATTATTCTGTAAAGCTCTTCACCTGATAAAACTGAGGGAGTTCCGCCACCAAGGTAGAGCGTATCAGCTTTGAAGGGTTCTTTAACAAAATCTTCCACTCTTGAAAGAGTGGTGATTTCATCCAACAAAGCCTCAATATAACGGCTCATTTCTTCAGATTTACATCTGTAAGAATAGAAATCGCAGTAAGGGCATTTTGATTTGCAAAATGGTATATGAATATATATTCCTGACAAAATCATCACTCCTTACTGTTTTTGCGAAGCTTATCATCCCTGTATGCTTTAGCGGATAGGGAGGGGGACCAAAAGCGTCAGCTTTTTGTGGTAGGCTGCCACGTAAAGATTTCCCTTCGTAAAAGTAACACAATTATACAATCAATCTTCCTTTTTTTCAACTGCTTCGATTCGTCTTTTTACATATTTGTTTTTGCATCCGCCTGTATTCTTGCAGTTGCATTTGTGGTAATAAAGACATCGTATTTTCTTTCTGCCACTCAAAAAGGTTATTTCCTCAATTATAACATTTTTACCGACTATATGGCAGTATTGCGGATAAGTAAAAGAATGTCTGTTCATAAGCACCTCGAAAAAATATAATTATCTTTAATAATTATGCACGTGAACAGGCTTTAATAATCTGTAATAAATTTAATTTTATATGAATAAAAATAATTGTATAAAAACGAGAGGGCGTGTAGTAAGTAAACAAAACAAGAATTTATGCAAGAATGAGAAAAATGAGCGAAGAGGATTTGCTCTTGGATGAAATTGAAAATGTAAGATTTCTGATGAAAATTGCCTATTTCAAGCTTTCGGAAGCAACAGAAAAGGCACTTGTGGAATCGGCAATTCTTGAATTACGCAGTCTCGAGGTCAAGCACGGGTATTTATTGAATAAATTAAAGGAAGTGGAGAAATGATATACTTTGTTGGTTTTTTGCTTTTAATAGTGGTTTTGTTGATTTTTAAATTCAGCGGTTGTTTCGTTAAATCTTTTTTTACAAGTGCACTTGGTGGCATTGGCGCGTTATGTGCGGTGTGGGCAGTAAATTATTTTGTACCTCTTTCACTGGGTGTGAATATCTTCTCTGTTGTTTTCAGCGTGCTTTTTTCTGTACCGGGAGTAATATTTTTACTTGTTTGCAAAACCTTTTTGCTCTAGGGTGAAAAACTGTCCAAAAATTAACACTATATATTATACAATTTTTTGTTTTATTACAGTTGATTTTATAGCAATTTTAGTGTAATATGTATAATTGAACAAAGAAAAAAGCAGTTTTTTAAATTTTTTTTGGAGGATTTGTATGAATTATAAGCTTACTAAGAAACAAGCAAAAGAAATGCTTGAAAACAAGCTTCTCCACTTTTTCGGTATCTCAACCGAAAACGCAACCTATGAACAGTATTATAAGGCAGTTTCTATGATTGTCCGTGATATGATGGCACAGGGCAGAGCAGAGCTTGGCAAAAAAGCAGATGAAGAGGGCAAAAAACGTGTTTGCTATCTTTCAATGGAGTTCCTTATGGGTCGCTCCCTTAAGAATTCACTTTTCAACCTTAACCTTACCAATACATTCGAAAGCGTGTTAAAGGATTACGGCATCAAGCTTGAATCCCTTTACGAATGTGAGCCTGATGCAGGTCTTGGTAATGGTGGTCTTGGTCGTCTTGCAGCTTGCTACCTTGATGGTCTTGCAACACAGGGTTATCCTGCACGTGGTTATTCAATTCTTTATGAATATGGTATCTTCCGTCAGAAGCTTGTTGAGGGCAGACAGACAGAGCTTCCCGACAACTGGCTTCCCGGCGGTGAAGTCTGGTTACAGCCCCGCGAAAGTAGTGCAGTTGATGTTTGCTTTGAGGGTGAGCTTAAAGAATCATGGGACAACCATTATCACCATGTTGAAATTGAAAATGGTAATGTTATTCAGGCAGTTCCTTACGATATGTTTGTTGCAGGTAAGGATGGCAAAGGTATCAGTTGCCTTCGCCTGTGGAGTGCAAGAGCACCTGAGTTTGATATGAAGTCATTTAATCAGGGCGATTTTATGCGTTCAATGGAGCGTCAGGCAATGGCAGAGGTTATCAGCAAGGTGCTTTATCCTATGGATAACCACCCTGAAGGAAAATCCTTAAGACTTCGTCAGCAGTATTTCCTTGTTTCTGCTTCTGTACAGGATATTGTTCGTCATCACCTTCGTGAACAGGGTACAATCGATAATCTCCCGGAGAAAATCGCTATCCATATTAACGATACTCATCCCACAATGGCAATTCCCGAGCTTATGAGAATACTTCTTGACGAATGCGGCTACGGTTGGGACGATGCTTGGCGTATTGTTACGAATACAGTGGCATATACAAACCACACAGTTATGAGCGAGGCTCTTGAATGCTGGAGCGAGGAGCTTGTAAAACGCCTTATTCCCCGTATTTACAATATCATCAAAGAAATTGACAACCGCTTCCGTGCTTATGTATGGGAGAGCACTCACGATGCAGATTACGTTGAGCGTACTGCAATTATTTCAGGTGGTGCGGTTCGTATGGCTAACCTTTGTGTTGCTGCAAGCCACAAGGTAAACGGTGTTTCCGCTCTTCACAGCCAGATTCTTAAAGATACACTCTTTAACGATTTCTATCGCCTTACTCCTGATAAGTTCACAAACGTAACAAATGGTATTGCTCACCGCCGTTGGCTTTGTCAGGCAAACCCTGAGCTTACAAAATATATCAAAGAGCTTCTCGGTAACGATAAATTCGTTTATGATGCAGAGCATCTCTCAAAGCTTGCAGATTTCAAGGATGATGAAGAGGTTCTTAAGAGAATAGGCGAAATCAAAAAAGCAAACAAAGAAGCATTTGCAAAGCACATTAAGAAAACAACAGGTGTAGTGCTTGATACAAACTCAATCTTTGATGTTCAGGTTAAACGTCTTCATGAGTATAAGCGTCAGCACCTTAACGCTCTTAATATTGTTTCCGAATACCTTGCAATCAAAGAAAATCCCAATGGTGATTTTGTTCCCAAAACATATATCTTCGGTGCAAAGGCTGCTCCTGGTTACTATGTAGCACAGAGAATTATCAGCTTTATTCTCGCACTGGGCGAAATGATTGATAAGGACCCTGATGTAAAAGGCAGACTTAAAGTTCTTTATGTTGAGGATTATAACGTAACAAATGCAGAAAGACTTATGCCCGCAGCAGATGTTTCTGAGCAGATTTCTCTTGCAGGTAAGGAAGCAAGCGGTACTGGTAATATGAAGCTTATGATGAACGGTGCTCTTACTATCGGTACTCTTGATGGTGCAAACGTTGAAATCCACGAATCCGTAGGGGATGAAAATATGTTTCTCTTCGGTATGAAAACAGAAGAGGTTAACGAGCTCCGCAAAGCAGGCTACAATCCTCAGAATTATTACAATAATAATCCTGAACTCCGCAAGGTTCTTGATTTCATCACCCATAACGGAATTGATGGTAAAGATTTCTCTGATATTTCAGGTACAATCATCCACCACGACCCATTTATGGCTCTTGCAGATTTTGCTGATTATCAGAGAGCACAGAAAAAGGTGAGAGAAACCTTTGCAGATGAGAAAAAGTGGAATCAGATGTCACTTCTCAATATTGCATATTCAGGCAGATTTGCCGCAGACAGAGCTATTAACGAATATGCTCGAAATATATGGAATACACAAAAAATGTAAGTGATTTTAGCATTTTTGACGAAAATGAAACAAGTCAGTGCATTTGAAAAAAATGCACTTGACTTTTTTCGCTTTTTAGAGTAATCTAAAGATACTGAAAAATAATGTGTTATTGTATATTGAGTTTTGAATTGTATATGCAGTACCACAAAGTTGAAAGGGGTATTATAACAATGAAAAATTCAGATATGAAGGTTATTGCTATAATTCTCAGTATAGCACTTTTCTTCACAATCGTAACAAGCAACGCAGTTTCCATCGCTTCTGTTGTTTTCCTTGCAAAAGATGCAACAACAGTTCAGGAAGGTTCTGCAGATGCAGGTACTGCAACAACTCCTGATGCAGGTACTGCAACAACACCCGATGCAGGTACTGTAACACCCGATGCAG
>JAZNHK010000137.1:0-7189 GCA_045576915.1 Acutalibacteraceae bacterium | reverse complement strand
TTTATCAACCATAACGCCTTCCATCTGGAAGAAGGTGTTTTCGTGACAAGCGTCAATCTTCTCATTTCTGAAGCATCTGCCGGGGGAAATAACACGGATGGGTCTGTCTGCCTCAAGCTCTTTTGTGTATTTGATAAGAATTGCGTTCTGTGCAGCAGAAGTGTGTGTTTTAAGAAGCTGATTAGTGCTTAAATAATAAGTATCCTGCATATCACGGGCAGGGTGATGTTTGGGGATATTGAGAGCCTCAAAGCAATGATAGTCGTCAACAATCTCGTCATAATCTTCAATGGAGAAGCCCATACCTGCGAAAATATCCTCAACCTCACGCTGAACGAGAGTGATGGGGTGATATGAACCTGTATCCTCGGAAATGGGGAATGTAACGTCGTAGTCCTCAGCCTGGTTAATAAGGCGTTCTTCCTCCAATTTAACAAGCTCAGCTTTCTTTTCAGTGATGGTTAATTCAATGAACTGCTTAACTTCATTGATAATCTGACCTGCTTCTTTTTTCTGTTCGTTGGGAATATTGCGAAGCTCACCCATAAGAGAAGAAATCGGGCCTTTTTTGCCCAAAAATTCAATTCTCAACTGTTCAAGTTCAGCAGGAACTGTTGCCGCAGCAACTTTTTCGCTGAATTGCTCTTTCAACTGTTGTGCCTTTTGCAGCATTTTTTTCATCCTTTCAAATATATTTCTAAAATTTTTTAACAAAGTAAAAGTATTGCGAAGTTTTATCATCCCTGTTTTGTCGCAGACAAAATAGGGAGGGGGACCATTGCCAACGGCAATGGTGGTGGGTCGCCCCGTAAAGATTACCCTTCGTAAAAGTAACGCAAAAAAATAAAGTCTTCCTCCCTGAAAAGGGACGAAGACAATCTCCGCGGTACCACCCTTAATTTTTGCATCAGAGCAAACACTCGTCTGTAATGTAACGGTTACGCCCGTTGCGACCTACTTAGTTTCAGCCGCACTGCTCACAAGTGAACTTCAAAGAAAACTTCCGTAATATGCTCCCAGCCAAGGCATATCTCTCTGTAACATCAATTAACTTCTACTCTCTTGCTCAACGCATTTACAATATAATACCATAAAATATAAAAATTTCAATAGTTTTTAAATAATTTTTGATATTTCTCAATTTGTAAATATTAAACAAATTTTAAGTTGAATTTTTATGGTAACAGAATATTGAACAATTAGTGTCTAATGTGTTAAAATAACTTTAAAGGAGGAATGATATATGAAAAAAATCGTTTCATTATTATTAGTATTATTGCTGATGTTTTCAGTAGTATTTTGTGTGCCTGTAAGTGCCGCTTCAAATTCAGACGGTAAATTCTATTATGAATTATCTTATGATGATACATATTATATTATCTATGATACTGTATCAAGTATAAAGGGCTC
Organism: Acutalibacteraceae bacterium; assembly: GCA_045576915.1. Taxonomy (GTDB): domain Bacteria; phylum Bacillota; class Clostridia; order Oscillospirales; family Acutalibacteraceae; genus DTU089. The sequence continues at coordinate 5,779 of JAZNHK010000137.1, read as the reverse complement.
AGTTAAAATTCCGAAAGAATTCAAAGGTTTACCCGTTAAGGAAATCGGAGACAGAGCTTTTTGGGATTGTGGTAAAATTACTTCAGTAACAATATACTCAAACATTGAAAAAATCGGTGAAAATGCTTTTGGTATGTGTAAAAAGCTATCTAAAATTACTTTATCAGATTATGTAGATTATATTCACTCTACTGCTTTTGATAATACCGCTTTTTACGATGATGTTACCAACAGAATCGGTGGTGTTTTTTATGTTGGTAATCACTTGATAAAAGCTGACAGAGATATTGAAGGTAATTATCGCATTAAAGATGGCACAAAAACTATTGCAGAAGCAGCGTTTGTGGATTGCGATTTGTTAAAAACTGTTGTTTTACCCGATTCAATTACACATATTTACGATAATACCTTTGAGGGCTGCACCAAGCTCAACCATATTTATATTCCTGAAGGTGTAGAATCAATCGGTGTTGATGCGTTTTCAGGTTGTTCTTTGAAATATATTCACTTACCATCTACTTTAAAGAGAATAGGTGAATGTGCAATACCAAGAATGAATGCAATTTATGTTCCTGCAAGTGTTGAGCTTATGTCTCTTTGGGCAATTAACAGCGGTGTCGGTATGATTTTTGGTGAAGAGGGTTCACACGCTCAGGTTTCAGCTGAGGAAGAAGGTTTACCTTTTACGCCCATTTCTCAACATACTCACAACATAGAAACAGTCACTCATTCCAAATCTTCCGTTAATACTTGCGGAATTACATTTACAAAATGTGATGGCTGCGGTCAGATTTTTGATTACAAAGTAACAGACCAGAAAAAAACCTCAAAGGTTGTTTTAAGAGAAATTGAAAATACAAATTACGGTGTGTTTTTAACCTGGAACCCGGTAGAGGGTGCTGACGCTTATAAGGTTTTCAGAAAAGCTTCAGGGGAGGATGAGTGGACTACTGTTGCTGTTCAGACCTACCCAAGTTGTTATGATACATCGGCAAAGAATAATAAAAAATATCAATATACTGTTCGTGCTCTTAATGAAGCAGGCTTAGGTGCTTCCAGTGGAAAAAAATTGACAATTAAATTTGTTTCCGCGGTTGAAATTACCGGTCTTGTAAACAATACAGCAGGCGTTAAAATTACGTGGAAAAAAGTTAATTATGCTGATAGATATTATATTTACAGATTCAGTGAAGCAGAACGTAAATGGGTACGTATAAAACGTGTTTCAGGTAATAAAACTTTCAGCTATGTTGATGAAGATGTAAAATCAGGCCAAAGATATTATTATAAAATAAGAGCTTATAATGATGGTTATTTATCATATGATGATAGAGCAAGTGTAAATGCAATTGAAAGATTAAGCAGACCAAAGCTTTCATCTGTTAAATCAACTAAGAGCGGTGTTAAATTTACCTGGAAGAAGGTAACAGGTGCTGATTCTTATATCGTTTACAGAAAAACAGGCTCAGGCGACTGGAAAGAATTAAAAACAGTTGAAGGTGGTTCCAAGGTTTCCTATACAGATAAAACTGCTAAAAAGGGCAAGACCTATTACTACACTGTAAGAGCAAGTAGATACGGTTTCAAGAGTGCGTACGATAAAACCGGCTTGAAGATTAAAGATAAATATTAAAGTAAAAATGAATTTAAAAAAGGAATGGCATTTTGCCATTCCTTAATTTTTTTAACCCTTAACTTTGCCGCCTTTCATTTTGATAAGCTCTCTGTAGCTGATCAATTCAACGCCGTGGTCTTTAAGATATTTATGTACATAGGGGTCTTTCATAAGCTGGTATTCCCAGACTCTGTCCTGCCATCTGCCTGTGATGCCTTTAAGCTCATCAGTTTCAACTGAGGGATGAACAAAGGTTTCTGTTACGCCACCTTCGGGAATATCTGTCCAGATTTTAAGGATTGTATCACGATAAACCTCGTAGCTTACTCTCATATCGTCATTCCAATCGGGGAAGAGAAGGTAATCGGGGATTACAACATCATATTTTTTACCCCAATGCTTTGAAAGGAGCGTAACTGCTGCATAAGCGATATAAGGAGTGCCGTTAGGGCAGATTCTTTTATCAGCTTTTGTATAAAGGCGGTAAGCATAACCATAGCTACCGCATATTTTAAGAGCAAGCTTTGAAAGACCTAATCTGCCTGTATAGTGGCCATAAAGTGAACCCATATGGTTGTCCACATGGCTGGGCTTCATACCCATTTTATGAGCAAGGTCAATCTGAGCTCGAACCTCTTTTTCAATGTCTTCATAAGAAGCGTTTTTTTCAACCTGGTCACTTTCGTGCCACATAAAGCCTTCTTCATCAAGAAGTGTTTTACCATCGGTTAAAGGTTTCCAACGATATTTGCCCCATTCGCTTGTGAGAGTGGTGTGAATACCGATAGCATATTCAGGATGGTCAATAGAGAACTGAACAGCATGTTCTGCACCGGGGCAGGGCATCATAATGGTTGCAGATTTCAACCAACCGCCAAGGAAAAGCTCTTCAACTGCCTCATTTGCCGCTGTACACATACCATAGTCGTCCGCATTAACAATAAGATATTTTGCCATAGTTTCGCCTTCTTAAAATTATTATGTAATAAATTATCTCATACATTTTCTATTTTAAACATTTTCAAGAAAAAATCAAGTGATTTTATAAATAAATTGCATAAATTTTTCCTTTGATATTTTTAAAAATCTCTTTACTTTACTGAATTGTGTGATAAAATGAAAATATATTAGTAGAAAATGGGTGTTTTTTATGAGCGATATTAAATTGGGTGTTCAGTTATTTACTTTGAGGGATAAATGTCAGAATGCAGAAGATTTTGAAACAACTCTTAAATTTCTTCAAAGCATTGGTTGTGATGTTATTCAGATTTCTGCAATCGGTGATATTCATCCTGAAATTGTTGCAGAGCTCGTTGATAAATATAAAATGGATGTTTGTGTAACTCACAAGCCCTATGACAGAATGAAGAATGATTTGGATGCTCTTATTCACGAGCATAATCTTATTCATTGTGATAATATCGGTATCGGTGCTATGCCCGGTAATATTCACGAATCCTTCGAGGGTGTAAGCGGTTTTATTCAGAAATGTAATGAAATCGGTGCCAAAATGAAAGAACAAGGCAAACAACTTTGCTATCATAACCACGCATTTGAATTTGAAGTTTATGACGGTAAACGCACCTTCGAAAGATTGATTGAAGAAACCTCTGCAGACACTCTTCATTTCATCCCTGATACATATTGGATGCAGGTGGGTGGCGTTAACCCTGCCGAATATCTTAAAAAGCTTAAAGGCAGAGTTGAGGTTTGCCATTTTAAAGATATGCGAATTGTTAATAGTGCCCAGAGATTTGCCGAATGCGGAACAGGTAACCTTGATTTAGGCGCTTGTTATCGTGCTTGTAAAGAAATCGGTGTTCAGTATATTGTTATTGAACAGGATTTGTGCTATGATATGGATGTTTTTGATTCTGTTAAAATTGGTTTTGAGGGTCTTAAGCGTATAGCTGCAGAAAATAAATAATAGGAGAGTTTTTATGATTTCTGTTTTGAAAAAAGTCGGTTTTGTTGTTGCTTTTGTTTTAGTTACTCTGGTTTTACCCGCATTTGTGTTGCTTCTTTTTGTTGATTCGGCAACGGATTTTGCAGTATACGTTATTACATATGGTGTTATTATTTTCGCTATTTTAGGTTATATTGTTTGCTGTATTCGCAATATGAACAAAAAGCTTGAGGAAACTATGGATGAAATAAAAATGCAAAATGCAGCTATCGCATATAAACTTGCAAACAGTTCTGCAGAGCCTGTTCCGTCTCCCAGACAACCCATTGTGCAGACTTCACCTGTTTCAACTCCATCGGTTTCAGCCACACCTGTTCAACCACCTGTTTCCGGTACACAAATTCCTCTTAATCCGGCAGAGCCACTTGTGATGCCCGAAACCAAAAAGACTGTAAAACCAGCCGATGATGGTTTTGATGATTTTAAATAAAATTGTTTATAATTTTTTGAGAGTGTTCATAAAAATGTGATTTTTATGAACACTCTCTTTTTTTAATTTATAATTAAAGTTAGGTTACTCATTGGGTAAGAGCAACAAGGATGAATTATTCCGTAGCTTGAATCAGCAAGTCTGCGAGAATCTATTCCGTTTGGGATGAAAACATTTCCTTTTATAAGCCTTGCACGGCAGAATCCGCATTCACCTGAACGGCAAGAGGATTTGGTGTTTATTCCTTCGCGTTCCAATGCAACAAGAAGAGTTTCTTCAGTAGAGCAGGGGACAGTTGCAATAAGCTCGCCACCGTTTATTACCTTGCATAAATATGTTTTACCGATTTCATCTTTGGGGAAATCAGGCATACTTGCAGGATTGACAATCTGACCACTTAAGCCAAAACGGATGTATTTCTTCTCAAGCTTCAGCTCTGCAATCTGCGGAGTTACTCTGTTGTATAAAGCTGTGGAGCCACAAACAAATATACTGTATTTTGCCGAGGTTGCATATTTTTCAATTAGCGTTTTTGTAATAAAGCCTCTTTCACATCTTTCTGCTCTTTCATCGCTGAAAACGTAAATCACGCGGAATTTATCAGTTTTTTCAGATAACTCTGCAAGGCGTTCGCCCATAACGGTTTCGTTTTTCTTTCGGGCTGAATATAAAAGGGTTAAGTCTATATCCAATGTGCCATCGCATACGGCTTCAGCCATTGACAGAAAAGAAGAAATACCGTTGCTGTCACAAATACCGATTATGTTTTTTGAATCACGTAATTTCTGATAATACAAATTTCCTTCAGGGGCAGATGCTTTGATTTGTGTGCCTTTTACCCAGGTGTTGAAAATATGATTTGAAGCGAAACCGTGTGGGATTTTTTTAACAATAATCACATATTCATCCTCAACAGAACGAGCAGGGGAAGAACAAATAGTGTAAGGTCTTGTAACCACAGCAGAGCCAATATTCAAAGTAATGCTTAAATACTGTCCCGGACGAAAGTAAGCAAGCTTTGCAGTACCGTGAGCAGCATCGGGCTCAAGAACATACGCTCTTACATCTTTGCTGATTTCCGCAACCTGCTTAACTCTCAGGTATTGTGTTGTCGGATGCAAAAAGTTAGCTGCAGAGTTTACTGCAAAGTTAGCGTTGACAGGTGTATCGGGCGCTTCTTCTATAACACCCTTGCGGTATGAGGGAATATTTATAAAGTTCTTTAAATCTCTGAAGGAGGATTCAACCTTGATTTTATTTTTCATCGGTTTTTTCCTCCTTTTTATCAGATTCCATATCATTAAATGTTGCAAATGCAGCATTTCTGCCGGATGCAATTGCTGAACTCATTCCGGAAAGCTGTGCACCCCAACCACCACAGAAACGTAAGCCCTTTGTATCGCAATCACCGGCTTCTGTCATAATTCTTGGTACTATACCATCCCAGTCATCACCGTAGTAGCCGTAAACAGTGCCCTGTGGCGTATAGGTGTAACGGGCAAATGTAACAGGTGTAGCAACCTCTAATTCTTCAATTGAATTGTGGATAATTATACCGGTTGAATTTTCAAAGTTTGCAATAAGACGTGCAGCCAATAAATCTTTTTCGTCAAAATAATTTTCTGGGTCTATATTTGCCCAACAATTATCGCTGTAAAGAGTAGTAATACAAAGTATTGTTGTTCCTACAGGGGAACAGAATGGATCTGCTATATTTAAACAAACTGCCGCTTGAGCATTGTTTGTATCTATCGACTTCATTAAATTA
>JAZNHK010000136.1:0-6265 GCA_045576915.1 Acutalibacteraceae bacterium | reverse complement strand
CTGAGCCTGTGCTTTTTCTTTTATAGCAAGTAACTCTTCAAGTGATTTCATATCATTCATTCCTTTCAATGCAGGGTGAAAAAATTATCCAAACCTGTTTTATACAGGCGGATTTCCGTTCATCCTGGGGTATTTTCACTGATATAATCTTCAATCCAGCTCATAACGGAGGGCTCTGAAAGCGGAACTCCGTCAAGGATTATTTTGATATCAGCAGACTTAAACGTAAACTCTTTATCGTCAATAATACGGGTATAAACAAAATCCTTGTCCTCATTCATAGACACAATAGTCGCTATTGTGGAAGCCATATCACCCAAGGGTGTAAAGTCAATACTGTCTGTTTTAAAAAGAGCATCAACTCTTGTACCTATACCTACCTGAGAGGTTATTGTAAAACTACCGCCGGTTTGCTCTGCCGCAAGCTTGAAAAGCGGTATTCCCATACCAACCTTTCTTGTTGTGCGGGTTGTAAAAAACGGGTCTTTTACATTTTCGACCTGCTCGGGTGTCATACCCTTACCATTGTCGTAAATGCCGATAAGGAGCGTTTTTTCTTTCGTATCCTCTTTTACAAGAATCTCTGTGAGAGAGGCACCGGCAGCAATGGAGTTCTGGGCAATATCGAGAACATTCAATGACAGTTCACGCATAATGATTAGTTCATGTATTTAGCAAGAATTCCGGGAACATCGTCTGCGGTGATTTTACCGTAAACTTCACCATTGATTGTGAAAACCGGAGCAAGACCGCAAGCACCGATACAACGGCATTCTTCAAGAGAGAATTTACCGTCTGCTGTGCATTCACCTGGTTCGATACCGAGAATTTCACTGATTTTGTCGATAATGGGCTGAGCACCTTTAACATAGCAAGCTGTACCAAGACAAACTGAGATGTCATATTCGCCTTTGGGAGAAAGAGAGAACTGAGCATAGAATGTTGCCACGCCGTAAATTTTCTCCAAGGGAATGTCCATACCCTCTGCAATCATTACCTGCACTTCACGAGGAAGGTAGCCATAGATACCTTGTGCCTCCTGCATAACGTGCATGAGCTGACTTTTGTCGTCCTTGCACTGGGCAATTACTGCATCAAGTTTTGCTTTCTGCTCAGGTGTACCCTTGAAAGGTATTGTGCTGATTTTCTTGAGCATTAGATTTCCTCCATTCAGATTGTGTTTGTTTCTGGCGAAACGCAAAATCGCATTTCACCACTTTACATACGATAGAATTATATCACAGTATTTGCAACAATGTCTATACCAAATTTCGACTTTTTTTATATTTTTGACATTTTTTTAACATTTTTCCATATTGCACAAATGCAAGCAAAAAATTTTTCTGCTTTTCGCCCCAAATCTCAAACATTTTAACTACAATTCCTGCCCTCTTTATGTTACAATAAATTTGTATATAAATGTATGGAGGAACTTATATGAAAATAAGTGAAATAAAATCCATTCTCGATGCAAACCTTATCTGCGGAGAGAAATTTATTGAAAATGAAGTTCACACTGCTTGCGGCAGTGATATGATGAGCGATGTTCTTGCTTATGTAAAAGAACAAGCGGTTCTTCTTTCAGGTCTTGTTAACCCACAGGTTGTACGAACTGCAGAAATGATGGATATGAAATGCATTGTTTTTGTCCGTGGCAAACAGCCCGATGAAGATATGATAGAGCTTGCTGTTGAGCGTGATATTGTTCTTTTGAGTACAAAACTTGAAATGTTTACCTCTTGTGGTCTTCTTTATAGAAACGGACTTAAAGGAGGCAGCGGTATCTGATGGAGCTTCTTTCTTTACACTATGATGTCAGCGGTACTGACTTCACCTGTGCAGGTGAAGCCTCAAGTAAAATCAAACGCAATCTTAAGGAATTGGGATTTCCCACATCAGTTATAAGAAACGTTGCCATAGCTGTTTACGAAGGTGAAATCAATATGGTTATCCATGGTGGTGGCGGTGTGATTGACGTTGAAATTTCTCCTGAATGTATTTCGATTATCCTTGCAGACCAAGGACCCGGTATACCTGATGTTTCTCTTGCAATGCAAGAGGGCTATTCAACAGCACCTGACAATGTTCGTCAGCTTGGCTTTGGTGCAGGTATGGGTCTGCCCAATATAAAAAAATACACAGACGAAATGATTATAGAAACAGAGGTCGGAAAAGGAACCACAATAAAGCTTAAAGTGTTTGTAAAATAATCCGGCTGAAAGGAATTGTTATGGATACATATTTCCACTCGGTACGACTTGATAAGGATAAGTGCAGAGGTTGTACTAACTGTATAAAACGTTGCCCTACACAAGCAATCCGTGTAAGAAATGGTAAAGCAGTTTTTTTAAAAGAGCGTTGCATAGACTGCGGTGAGTGTATACGAGTTTGTCCTCACCACGCTAAATATGCAAGTCGCGATGTAATTTCGCAAATTGAGGACTACAAATACAAAGTAGCCCTCCCGGCTCCCGCACTTTACGGACAATTTAATAATTTAGATGATATAAACATAATCCTTAACGCTCTCCCATCTTTAGGATTTGACAGCGTTTTTGAAGTTTCGAAAGCGGCAGAATTGATTTCTGAAGCAACAAGAATTTATATGGCAGAGCACACCGATATAAAGCCCTTGATTTCATCAGCTTGTCCTGCAGTAGTGAGGCTTATCAGAGTATGCTTTCCTGAGCTTGTTGATAATATAATTCCTATTACCGCACCTGTTGACGAAGCGGGCAGACTAGCAAGAATAAAAGCAGTGCAAAAAACAGGCTTAAAGCCTGAGGATATAGGTGTTTTCTTCATAACCCCCTGCCCTGCAAAGGTTACTGCCATAAAGCAACCAATAGGCATTGAGAAATCCCACGTTGATGGTGCTATTGCCATTAACGATATTTATCCCTTACTTCTGAAAGCTATGGAAAAAACACAGGAAGCTGATGACGAGCTTAAGGCACTTCACGAATCCGGCGTAATCGGAATAGGCTGGGCAACAAGTGGCGGAGAGGCATCCGGCACTCTTCACGATAATGCTTTAGCAGCAGATGGCATAGAAAACTGTATGAAAATTCTTGAAGAAGTTGAACGCGGAACACTTGATGACGTTGATTTTATTGAACTTAACGCCTGTCAGGGCGGTTGTGTGGGAGGAAGCCTCACTTCCGAAAACCCCTTCATAGCAAAATCCCGTCTTATGAAGCTTCGTAAATACAGCCCAATATCCTGCAACCATCTTTCAAACAGAGTTCTTCCTACCGAGCTTCTTTGCACAAGCCCCGTTGAACCCTGCGACGACGTTATGAAGCTTGCAGATAATGTTACAGAGGCTATGGCTAGAATGAATCGTATGAAAGAGCTTCTTAAAGTATTTCCGGGTCTGGATTGCGGAACCTGTGGCGCTCCAAGTTGCAGAGCACTGGCAGAGGATATTGTGCGAGGCTACACCACAGAACACGATTGTGTTTTCCGTGCAAGAGAAGAGCTGCAGGAATTAGAAAGCGATGAAAGTCTTGACCGATTCATTCCCGCACCCTTCAGAGAAAAAAAGGATGAATAATATGACAGTAAAAGAATTACAGGAAAAATTAAATTTACAATTTCTGTGCAACGAAAATATAGCCTTACAAAAAGAGATAACCGGTTGTTATTGCGGTGACCTTTTAAGCTGGGTTATGTCACGTGCCACCGAGGGTGACGCTTGGCTTACAGTTATGGGTAATGTTACCTCAATAGGCGTTGCGGTGCTTGCAGATGTTGCTTGTATCATTCTCACAGAAAATGCTCCGCTTGATGCTGATGCACTCAAGCGTGCAGAGGAAAATGAAGTTGTGATTCTGGGCACAGATAAAAACTCATACCAGATTGCTGTTGAAATTTCGAAATTGATATGAAAATACATTATGATTTTCACATACATTCCTGCTTAAGCCCTTGCGGTGACAGTGATATGACACCACAAAACATCGTTAATATGTCCAAAATTATGGGCTATGATGCAATTGCATTAACAGATCATAACACAGCTCTTAACTGCCCGGCGGTAGCAAAAATTGCAGAAGAAAACGGAATAACCTTTATTCCCGGCATGGAGCTTTGTACATCAGAAGAAGTGCATATAGTCTGCCTTTTCTATACCCTTGAGGATGCAATGAGATTTTCCGATTATGTAAAATCCACAATACCTCCCATTAAAAACAAGCCATCCGTTTTTGGTGAGCAGTTAATCTGCGATGAAAATGACAACATTATAGGTCACGAAGAATTACTTCTTGTAACTGCAAGCGGAATAAGTACCGAAAAGGTTGTGAAAAAGGTTGCGGAATACAATGGAGTCTGCTACCCAGCACATATAGACCGTTCTTCATTCAGCATCATTTCAAACCTGGGCATAATTGATGAATATTTTGGCTTTAAATGTGCGGAAATATACGATATAATGAAAGAAAATGAACTAAAAGAAAAACATCCTCACCTGAAAAAGTTAAAAATACTTTCGGATTCGGATGCTCATTATCTTGAAAATATGCGTCTGCCTGAGCAAACCCTGGAAGTTGCTCAGAATGATACAAAAACAATATTGGATTACCTCAAATCCCCTGAATAATATGGGAGGTTTAATATGGAACAACGCGAATCTGTTTCAACCATAACCGCGGAGCCACGTCGCTATGTAGGCAAAAAAGAAACGTTTGCCTATGTGCTCAACGACATTGCCGCGAGTCTTAACATAGATGACTACAAAGAGCGTTATATTTATGACGTTGTAAAAATCGACTTTAACCTTCTTGCAATACAAAATGTTGTTGCAACTGTATGGGACACTTTTAATGACACCTTTATCGGTGTTATGGTTGATAAAACCCGAACACGCTGGGGCAAATTCAAGCCGTATGTGCTTTTTGGTGAAATCCCACTTACACTTCTGGGTATGTGGTATTGGTTGATACCTTTCCTTTTCCCAGACACACCCGGCAACTACATACCTAAATGGATTTTTTATTTTGCTATGAGCATCATAACAGAAACTGCAGGTACATTCACTTCTGTTGCAAAAACGGGTTTTCTTTCAACCATAACCCCTGAACCGTTGGAACGTTCGAGGCTGATTGCCCTTGCCAATGTTTCATCCCATCTTGTTGAGGATTTACCGAAACAGGCGTTTGGTATCATATACGACCTTATCGCAAACAAAAAGCTGAATCTTCCCTTACAAAAATTGTTCTCCGGCTTTGGTATTGTTTGTGCGGCCGCTTCTGCGGCGTTTGCCCTTTTCTTTATTACAACATCACGCGAACGTGTTTCACAGTCAATCAAGCAACCCTCTGTTAAGCATTGTCTCAGGGCTGTTTTAAGCAACAAGCCTATGAGAACTTATCTGCTCTCAGAATTTCTGGCAGGTTTCAGTATAAGCAAGAGCCGAACCAATTTCTACATAGATGTTTTAGGGTCTGTTACCTGGAAAACAATTGTTGGTATTCCCGCATTCCCTATTAAATTCATAAGCTATAGTTTCGTTGAACCCTTAAGGCGAAAATTCGCAACTAAAACATTGTGGATTCTTGAGGATATCTGGACGGATATGCTTTGGATGATAGTTTTCGGTATAGGCTCAATTAACAAAAACTTTATGAAAAAGCCAGTCATCCTGCCGATGATGGCTATTGAAGAAATTTTCGAAATGTGCGTTTATGGTCTTCGTCGTGTTGTTCCCGCAGAAATCCGTAACGAGGCACTTGACTACTGCGAATGGAAAAACGGCTACCGTTCCGAAGCTATGATAGGCGTTTCAATGAGCCTTATCAGTAAGCTTCAAGGTGCAGTTATGGGTAGCGTAAACAACATCGTTATGGGAAAAATTGGTTATACGCAGGGTCTTGAGATAGGCACACAGACCGACAAAACAAAATGGTGGATTTTCGCACTTGGCACCGGTATTCCAATTATCTCATCAAGCTTAGGTATTATTCCCAAATTCTTCTATCCCCTTTCTGCAGAAACCCGCGAAAAAATGTATGCAGACCTCCAGGAAAGAAGAGCTGCAATGGCAGAATTTATGAAAACAGCAACAAAAGAAGAAATTGATGCAATGGCTGAGAAACAGTTGCAAGGTCAATTTAATTAAAGTTTATAAAATCAAAAGAACAACCAAGTGCTTTTTCCAGGCACTTGGTTGTTTTAGGTTTTAATTGTACTTTTCAGCTTGTAATTTGAACATATAAGCGTATTTTCCATCAAGGCTCATAAGTTCTTCGTGGGAGCCATGCTC
>JAZNHK010000135.1:0-3082 GCA_045576915.1 Acutalibacteraceae bacterium | reverse complement strand
TTGAATTTGAACAGAATTATATGAAAAAGGTTTTATGATTATGAAGTTGTTCAATAATAAAAAAGTAATTGCCATCGAACCACTAAAACTTGAAGACTACAGTAAGTGTTCTAACATCTGGAATATGAAAGCTCAACCTCTTGCCGAAAAGTGGCGAGGGGAGATTGCATCGGGCAATCGACTTGTTTTTGTTTATAAAATCAATGGCGAGTTTATCGGTGAGGGTGCATTGGTTTTAGATACAGGCGATCCTGGTTACACCATCCCTGATCAGCGTGTTTATGTTTCAAGAATGATTGTTAAAAAGGAATATCGTGGTCGTGGCATCGGTAGTGAGATTCTTGAATTTCTCATAAACAAAGCCAAAGAAATGGGCTTTTCTGAAATGACAATCGGTGTTGATAAAGATAACGAAAACGCCTTGCATTTATACAGAAAATACGGCTTTACAGAAGTGTTGTTTGATGGTGCAGACGAAGACGGCGAATATTATAAACTGATGAAAAGAATATAAGTTGAAAATCTGACAGGAGCTGATTTTATGAGTTTTGATTTTAAGACAGCGGTTAAGCTTTATAAAGAAAATCCTACAAGTGAGATGTTGAGCGAGGTTTCGGAAAAGCTTCTCTCTGAAATGACTCTTAAAGAAAAAATCCGAATGATGCGTGGTCATGCTATGGGTGTAACCATTAAAAATGTTTTCATTCGTGGCAGGTACTATAATGGTGAGGTTTATCCTGCAGGCGGTTGCAAAAGGCTGGGTATTCCGCCCGTTCTTTTCACAGATGGTCCTCGTGGTATTGTTATGGGTAAATGCACTTGTTTTCCCGTTTCAATGCTTCGTGGTGCAACCTTTGATGATGAATTGGAATATGAAATCGGTCAGGTTATGGCTAAAGAAGCAAGTGCTTTTGGTGCCAATTTATATGCAGGCGTTTGCATAAATCTTCTTCGCAATCCCAGATGGGGCAGAGCTCAGGAAACCTATGGTGAAGACCCGTTCTTGCTCGGAAAAATGGGTGTTGCTCTCACAAAGGCGATGCAGGAAAACGGCATAATTGCCTGTCCTAAACATTATGCTCTTAACAGTATTGAAGACTTGCGATTCAGCGTTGATGCCAAGGCGGATGAACGAACTCTCCACGAGGTTTATTTGCCCCATTTCAAAAAGTGCATCGATGCAGGTGCAATGTCTATAATGGGAGCATATAACAAGGTCAACGGCACTTATGCTTGTGAAAACAAGGAGCTTTTAACCGATATTCTTCGTGATAAATGGGGCTTTGAGGGATTTGCACTTTCCGACTTTGTTTATGGTATTTATGATGCCGCAAGAAGCGTTAAAGCAGGTATGGATGTTGAAATGCCATACACATTCAGATATGCTTTTTTGAACAGTAAGCTGAAAAAAGGTGAGTTGACCGAGGCTGATATTGATTTATCAGTAATTAGAGTTCTTAAAGCACTCATCAAAACATTGCCTGAATATAAAGAGCAACCCAAGTCAGTTATTCTCGCTAAAAAGCATACCGAATTATCACGCAAGGTTGCAGGCAAGGGTACGGTTCTTCTTAAAAATGAAAATAAAACTCTGCCTGTTGCCAATGGCAAGAAAATTGCCGTTGTTGGCAGATATGCAGATAAAATAAACGTTGGCGACCACGGTAGCAGTAGAGTTTACAGTCCATATACTGTTACAGCATTTGAGGGTATCAAGAACCGATTTGGTGCAGAGAATGTGGTTGTATATAATGGTTGCGATATAGCTAAAGCTACTGAAACTGTTAAGGATTGTGACTACATAATTGCTTGTGTTGGTAGTGACTACAAGCAAGAGGGAGAGTTCCTTGTAAACAGAGGTAACATTAAGCAAAAGCCTATTGCTAAGGGGGGCGACAGAGTGAATTTGAGAGTACCTGAAGAGGATGTTGCTCTCATTAAAGCCTTGTCTGAAACAGGCAAAAAGCTTGTAGTTAATGTAATGGGCGGTAGTGCTTATGTTATCAAGGAATGGTCTGATTCAGCAGATGCAATTCTCTTCTCGTTCTATAGCGGTCTTGAGGGCGGTAACGCACTTGCAGATGTTTTGAGCGGTGATGTGAACCCAGGTGGCAAATTGCCATTTACAATTGCAAATGATGCTGAAGATTATCCCACATTTTTACGCATTGAAGATAGCACAAGAGAAATTGATTATGGCTATTACCATGGTTACACCTTGTTTGATAAAAAAGGCATTGAGCCTCAATATCCTTTTGGTTACGGACTTTCATATACTGATTTTGAAATTGAAAATGTGACAGTTTCACAAACCGAAAATACTGTAGAGGTTTCAGCAGATATTAAAAATATCGGCTCTGTTGATGGTGATGAGGTTCTGCAGATTTATGTTTCAAGCGAAAATGCAGAGCAGGACAGACCCGTCAAGCTCCTTAAAGGCTTTAAGCGAGTTAGCGTTAAAGCGAGTGAGTGTGTAAGTGCAAAGGTTGAAATAGTCCTTGAGGATATGAAATTCTATAATGCCGAAACAGGCGGATGGGAGCTTGACAATAGCTACACCATACTTGCAGGTACAAATAGCCAAAATGCAAAGCCTGTTGGCAGAGTTGAGTTTTAATAAGATGATTATCTTCCTTATTGCAAAGAAACAGCGCTTGATAAAATTTTCATAACCTGTATTGATGGCAACATAGGTAGAGAAAGCAATACTTAATAATGGTGGTGTTTACGAATCTACCGTAAATGAGCCGGATAGAAAGCGCAATTTGAAGAGATTTTGGATAACATTATAAGTAAATAAAAAGTACAAAATTAAAACACAGCTTACCGAGAAATTTTTTCTCAGTAGGCTGTGTTGCGTTATAAAGTACCATTAATGGTCTAAAGCGTATGTTATAATGTGGGTAAGTCAAGAAACATTGTATCAAGGTAGGGGAGTTAAATGTACATAAAATCCTTAAAACTGACATCTGATGCGGATGAAATAACTTTTATAAAAAATCAGGTTTGTACTTGCTATAACGGTGTTTATCCTTTCAAAATTTTTCCTGATAAAGGGCTTGAAAGGGTGGATTTTGCACCC
>JAZNHK010000134.1:0-2338 GCA_045576915.1 Acutalibacteraceae bacterium | reverse complement strand
AAAAATGATTAAATTAAACTGCAGATGATGATGTTATGTTATTACCTCACAGTTATATATGACAAAAAACGGCAAATATTTCAGGTTTATTTTATGATTTTCAAATTTTCAGCGGGTTGCATAGTTGGTGGGGTGGTGAGTTGGTTAATATGACGAGGATTTGCGTTGGGTTGAGTTGGGGGTATGGGTTGTGGCAAAAAAATAAGGCAAACGAATTTATTGTGAGATAAATCCGTCTGCTCTTTTCTTTGTATTATGCAGTAAAAATTTTTTACACTGGAAAATGTGTTTGGTATATGTTGAATTGGCATTGGACAGATTTGCTCACGGTATCTACGCTTTGTTGCGGTGATGGTATGGTGTGTGAATCTGTCTTTATTTTTAGTTGTTTGTCGAATTGTGATACTTGATGTTTGAATATGTTGATTTTTCATATTAACTATTCAAAGTTGACATATTAAATGTGTTATGTTAATATAATATTGCAAATCTGAATAGTTATTTTCAGGAGGAGTTATGAAGATTACGCAATTTGACAGTGAAAAAGCAATTTTACAAGAATTTGGAAATCGTATAAAACAATATAGAGTATCCTTGAATATTACACAGCATCAGCTTGCTCAGAGATGTGGCATTTCAGTAACTACATTAATGCGTATAGAAAATGGCGATGATACAAAGTGGTCTGCCATAATTAAAATTTTATCGGAATTTAATTTATTGGATAATCTTGATATGCTTATTCCTGAACCTAAACCTGATTACAAAGCGATGTTTGAAGAAAAAGCAATCAGAAAACGCGCAAGACCTGACAAGAAGACTTCAAACGATACTTGGGTCTGGGGAGAAGATAAGGAGGATGATGAAGATTGAAAAAAGTAAATACTGTTCGTGTTAAAATGTGGGGTACTACTGTAGGTTATCTTCATCAGGAGGATAATGGTTTAGTAGGCTTTCAGTATGATGATGAGTTTTTGAAAAGTAATATTGAAATTTCACCTGTTACAATGCCGTTATCAAACGTTACCTATTCTTTCCGTAGTTTGCCGGAACAAACCTTTTACGGACTTCCGGGTATGGTTGCAGATTCGCTTCCTGACAGATTCGGTAACATTGTTATCAACAGATATTTAGAAAGTCAGGGAAGAGCGCCTGATAGCTTATCTGTTATAGAAAGGCTTTGTTATACAGGCAAAAGAGGTATGGGTGCATTGGAATATGAGCCTTCCCAGGAAATCGGAGCGATAGACGAGCCTGTTGACCTTGATGCTTTAACAAAGCTTGCTTCTGAAATACTTTCTGAAAAAGAGAATTTTCATATTGAAGAAAACGATCATCTTATGTCTCAGTTGATGGAATGCAGTTCTTCTGTTGGCGGAGCAAGAGCCAAGACTCTTATAGCCTGTAATCCTGAAACAAACGATATCCGTTCAGGTCAGATTGAAGCAGGTAAAGGCTATGAATATTGGTTATTAAAATTTGATGATATTAAAAACAACAAGGATAAAGACACTCGTCCTGATGATAGTGAATATACTAAGATTGAATATGCATATTATCTCATGGCTGTTGAAGCAGGTATAGAAATGAGTGAATGTAAGCTTTACAAAGAAAACGGAAAAGATCATTTTATGACAAAGCGTTTTGACAGAATAGGTAAAAACGGCAGGAAGCTGCACATGCAAACGCTTTGCGCTTTAGCTCATATGGACTTTAATTCACCAATGATTTATTCCTATGAGGATGCTTTTTCTGTAATGAAGAAGCTTAAGCTTCCTTATAGCGACTACATTCAATTATTCAAACGAATGGTCTTCAATGAATATGCCAAAAACTATGATGACCATACCAAAAACATATCCTTCCTTATGGATAAAAAAGGCGTCTGGTCTTTATCACCTGCCTATGATGTAACCTTTGCATACAGAAAAGACAGTCAATGGGTTAAGGCTCATCAGATGCTTATTAACGGAAAGGCTGACAACATAACAAAAGAAGATATGTTAACGGTTGCCGAAAAGGTGGGTATCAAAAAATCTGATGCAGATAAAAGCATTGAGCAAGTAAAAAATGCTGTTTCAAAATGGGAATTCTTTGCAAGGCAAACGGAAATGTCAGAAAGAAATATTGAGAGAATAAAAACAATTTTAGGATTGTAATTTTAAATTTGTACACCTGCCATTTGGTAGGTGTATTTCTTTGTATTATGCAGTAAAGTTTTTTACATGAATGTAACTGTGGAAATGTGGCGGAAGGTATGGTATAATGGGGTTAATGCATTAGATTCTGGAGGGGAGAGAAATGATACAAAAAGTAAATTTGAAAGAGAATGCAAATA
>JAZNHK010000133.1:0-14144 GCA_045576915.1 Acutalibacteraceae bacterium | reverse complement strand
TTCATCTTCTACAAAAGAAATACCTGAATATGCATATTCATAAGAATCTGTTACGGAATAAATAAATGATATCTGCTTTTCACCGAAAACTTCTGCATCATTTATAAATTCTGCATCAATGGCAACAAGATATTTTCTTATTACAGTTATATATTGTATTTCGTCTTTTTCACGATTAACCTTTGCTTTGACGGTAAAGCTATCAGGTTTCGTGTCGAACCTGTTAACTTTGCAAGTATCTTTTACCGCTTCAACAACCTGTTTTTTTGCAGAAATATCATCTTTAACAGAAAACATTTCGGAAAGTTTTTTATTGTACGCTGTGTTTTCAATATCAACACCATAGGTTAAATAATAATATTCATTATCAACCAGATTACCCTCATCATCAAAAACACTTTCACCATTTTCATCAACCTGACCGACTGAGAAATCAACATTCTTCAAAAAGCTTTTATTTAATTCAAGAGCAAGCTTTTTACTATTATCTTTTTCAAAACATCCTTCGAAATCCGCCTCATAATAGCTATCAAAAGAAGTGATCATTCTATCTTTAACAAAATTAAACAACCCTTCATCCTGACTTTGATTTTCAGAATTCAGGACTTTTAAATCGCTAACAGAAACATCTGTATATGTTTTTGTCTTAATAAATCTGTTATCAGTTTTTAAAACAAGCATATTGATATACTCAACCAATGTTTCTTTTGAAGAATCCAGCTCTGTTTTGTTGATTATAGTTTTATTTTCGGTTGCAGTTGTGTCATCGCCAAGATTATTGACAGTTACTACAAGCACACCTAAGCAAAGTGCAAGGGCAAGAAGAGATGCAATACCAAAGGCAACGAATTGTTTTGCTTTACTATTCATTTTATTCGCCCTCCCCTTTAGCAGATTGGACAAGTTTTTCCTTCTCCTCTTTTTCTCGTAGCCTTTTTTCTTTCTCTTCTTCTGACTCTAAAACAGGCACCGGTAAATCGGAGTAAGAAAGCTCACCACTTTTAATCTGTTTTCTTATTTCAACTCTCTGTAAATCAATTTCTTTTATTTCAGGTTTAATATTTTTTGTAACAATAAGCTTGTTTAAAATAAATATAAATAACAAAACCGCAATACAAGCAATGGAGCCAAAACCAAATTCGACACTGACAAAAGCTTTATCGAAAACAATTTTCGGTAAAGCTAAACTCAAAACGAAAGACATTACAGAGAAAGCTATTCCGATTGCTGATAATATCTGTGCTTTCTTAGCCATTTTCTGAATATTGATAAAAGAAAGTATAAGCGTGATAAAAACACCAAAGCCGCTTAAGAAAATCAAAACAATTAAAGCTAATAGCACTAAAAGCGAAATTGTTAATTCTGGCGTGTACTCATACAAATTCAAAACAGCATTTAAAGTTCCGTCAGTAAACGCCTGATAAATACCGAATGCACCGAAACTGAATTTTGCAGAGAACAAAGAGAAATTTGCTTCAACAGTTGCAAAAGGCACAAATATAGCACCAATAGCAAGAACCATTGCAACAATTCTCATTATCTGAATTTTTCCGCCAATAAAAGCATTTTTTAATTTTGAAACAAGAATATGGAAGCTAGCGTATTCAAGCTCACATTTTTTTGCATCCTCTGTAAGAAGTTCTTTTTGTTGAGCATAAAAGATGTTAACACCACAATTTTTGCAATTGGGCGAAAGCTCAAACCTACCAATTTCTTTGTTACATTTCGGGCATTTCACACAACCACACCTTTCAGATGTTTGATATAGATTTTATTAAAAGTTATAGACTAACGATTTATTAAATGATATAATTACAAAAAATGTATTAAGGGTGTATTTATTTGAAAATAATTGCAAGTGACTATGACGGAACACTAAACCACGGCGGTATTGATTCAAAAAAGAAAAATGCAATTTCCGAATGGAGAAAAGCAGGAAATATTTTCTCTGTTATCAGTGGCAGAGGTGCACCTGACCTTATAAGAATATACAACCAAAACAGCTTTGAATGTGATTACCTTATTGCCGACAATGGTGCAGTTATAATGAAAACAGACGGCGAAATAGTGTGCGAAGATAAAATTGATGTGTCAGTTGCAAAACCTTTTCTCGAATTTCTTTTCAGTCATGGTTGCAAATGGGGTTACGTTCAGACAAGCTTCCCTTGTCGTGTTTTCAATAATGATGATTTTGAGGACTATAACGAAGAAGAGTGCTTCAAATTTGAAGAGCTCCCTGAATTCCCTTATATTTATCAGATAAACACCGCTTTACCCAGCTTCGAAGAAGCGGCAAAAGTAACGGAAGCCATAAAAGAAAAATTCGGTGATATACTTAACCCATTACAGAACGGAACCTGTATTGATATTGTTTCTGTCAATATGGACAAGGCAAAGGGCTTATACAAACTGCTTAACCTATTAGGTGCAGAATATGATGATTTAATAGCCGTTGGCGATAATGTTAACGATAAAGATATGATAAGAGAATTTCGCTCCTATGCAATGGAAAACGCTGTTCCCATGATCAAAGAACTGGCAAATTTCGAAACACCAAGTGTCACAGACTTAATTGAAAGAGAATTAAAAGCTTAAACCATAAAATAATCAAAAGCCAACATTACACAAAAGCCCAGAAGAAGCGAATAGGTTGCACCTCTTTCATTTCCGTGGGCATGGGTTTCAGGAATCATTTCATCGCTGATAACATAAAGCATTGTGCCTCCTGCAAAGGCAAGTGCAAAAGGCAGGATTGCAGTAGAAATACTTACTGCAAAATACCCAAGAAGTGTGCCTACAACCTCAACTACACCAGTTATAAGGGCAATTATAAAGGTTCTGCCACTACTCATACCCGCAGCTATCATTGGTGCAATAATTACCATACCTTCAGGAATATTCTGAAGTGCTATACCACCTGCAATTGTAAGTGCTTCTGCAGTATTTCCCGTACCAAAACCTACACCTGCGGCAACACCTTCAGGAAGATTATGAATTGCAATTGCAATAACAAAAAGTAAGACTTTATTAAGTTGTTCGGTTTTACTCGGATGATTTTCCTGGTCAACGCCGGTTAATTTGTGCAAATGCGGAACGAGCTTATCTATAAGATTAACGCAAATTGCACCAGCAAAAATACCAGTTACGGTAACAAGTATTGAATACTTTCCGCCATACTCCAAAGATTCAAGCACAAGACCGAATACTGCCGCAGCAAGCATAACACCTGCTGCAAAAGCGAGAACTATATCATTGAATTTATGGGTTGTTTTTTTGAAAACAAAACCCAAAAGTGCACCAATCATGGTTGCACCACCAACACCAATAGCAGTCAGAACAACAATTTGCATAAGTTCACCCTACATCACAAGTATATATTAAGTATATTATATATAAAATCGAACAAAAACTCAACTTTAAATTGTAATTAGTTATTGATTGTGATACTATAATTCCATAAAAATTTATAAGAGGTTAAATATGACAACTCCAAACTACAAAAAAACACGATTCGCCTGCTTTTTTTCGTATCTTGCAATGTCGTCAATATTCGTTTTACCACCAATGTTGTTCGTTACATTCCACGATATGTACAAAATTTCCTACACCCTTTTAGGAACATTGGTACTGGTTAATTTCTGCACTCAGCTCGGAATTGACTTGATATTTACGTTTTTTTCAAAATTTTTCAATATAAAGCTTACTGTCAGGTTAATGCCGTTAGTAACAAGCCTTGGTTTTATCTGTTATGCAGTTCTACCAAATGTATTTCCTCAATATGCATATCTTGGATTAGTTTTAGGAACAATTATTTTCTCTGTTTCTGCAGGTCTTGCAGAAGTGCTTTTAAGCCCATTGGTTGCAGCAATGCCCTCTGATAATCCCGAAAGAGATATGAGTATGCTTCATTCTCTTTATGGTTGGGGCGTTGTTACAAATGTTGTTATTGCATCCGTTTTCTTCCTCGTTTTCGGAACAGAAAACTGGATGTATCTAACCCTCGGTCTTTCTGTTCTTCCCGTTATATCTTCAATTATATTCTTTTTCTCCCCTATGCCCGATATGGATGTTTCTTCAAGCGAAAAAGGCGGAGTAAAATGGAGCAAGGCAATTATCCTTTGTGTTCTCTGCATTTTCCTTGGCAGTGCCGCAGAAAACACAATGACAAACTGGATTTCAGGCTTTATGGAAAACGCCTTGCAGTTACCCAAAGCTCTTGGTGATATTTTAGGTCTTGCGGTATTCGCCCTTCTCCTTGCTGTAACAAGAGGTGTTTATGCAAAATTCACTCCCAACATCACAAAAACGCTTTTAGCAGGTATGATTGGTGCGGCAGTTTGTTATATTGTAATCGGTGTTTCAGGTAATGTTATAATATCATTTATAGCTTGTATTCTGGTTGGTATTTTCTCTTCAATGCTCTGGCCCGGTACACTTATTCTTATGGAAGAAAAAGTACCGAATCCCGGCGTTGCTGCATTTGCACTTATGGCTGCAGGTGGTGACTTAGGAGCTTCCGTTGCACCGCAGATGCTCGGCATTGTTGTAGACAAGGTTTCAGCAAGTAATTTTGCAATAAACTTAAGTCAGGCAACCTCGATGGCAACTGATGAAATCGGTCTAAAGGTTGGTATGTTATTAGCTTCCATATTCCCCCTTCTAGGAATAGGACTTTTAATTTACATAATGAAAACTTTGAAAAATACAAAAAAATGATGCCAAAGAACCCTGCAGTTCATTTGAACTGCAGGGTTCTTTCATTCTCTCACAACAACGTTATCATCACCGAAAATGTATTTAATTTCGTTGACTAACGGTTTGTTTATTGATGTAAGGTATTCCATACCAAGAAAATCATATTTTTTTGTATCTTCATAATAGAGGTAAACAGGGATTTTACCCTCAAAAATGGACAAAAGATTTTTTAATTTTTCTTTCTTTTGGGTATTTTCTGTTGGTATTTTTATAAAAATACCGCTTTTCTTCTTTTTATCCTGTGTGGTTTCTGTTTTAGGCAATTGCTTTGGTTTTGCCTGGATTTTATCTTTTGGTATTTCTTCCACAGTTCTTGGTGCAACTGTAATTTTTTCCGCAAGGAGCTTAACTTCTTCGTCCTTTACAGAAATTTTACCATCAACAAGAACGATATTACCAACATTAAGAAGATTGCCGTACATAAGAAAATGCTTTGGAAAAACAATCATTTCCATATTTCCGAACAAATCCTCAATACCACAAAAAGCCATTATTTCATCTTTTTTTGTAACTTTCTTTTTAATGGAAGTTATAATTCCGAGAAAAGCTACATTCTGATTATCAATAGCATTTTCTTTTCCGGTTTCAAGGCATTCATAAAGATATGATGTTTTTGGTGAATCCAATGCTTCGCTGACCGTTCTGTATTCTTCGAGAGGATGGCCTGAAAAATACATTCCCGAAACCTCTTTTTCAAAATAGAGGCGTTCGTTTTTAGGTAATTCTTCACACCGTGTAAAATCAGGTGCAGAAGAGAAGCCGCTTTCTCCGCCAAAGGCGGAAAACATATCAAGCTGACCGCCCTCATACATACTGTTTTCTTTTGCAGCAGCGGTAATTGCAATATCAAGGTTTAAAAGCATCTCCCTGCGATTAAGGTCAAGCCCGTCAAGAGCACCCGATTTTATAAGGCACTCCAAAGCTCTACGATTAAGCTCGTTGCCACTTATTCTTTTGCAAAAATCCCAGAAGGATTTAAAATTGCCGTCAGTCCTACGCTCTTTTTCTATCTTTTCTATTAGTGCCCTACCAAGATTTTTTATGCTCAAAAGCGAGAACACAATATCATCACCCGAAACAGAAAATCTGTTTGAGCTCCTGTTTACGTGAGGTGATAACACCTTTATACCCAGACGGTTACATTCCTCGATGTAACCAACAGTTTTTCCCTCATCACCGATAACGCTTGTGAGAATTGCCGCCATAAACTCTTTCGGGTATTTTACTTTAAGGTATGCAGTCTGATAGGCTATCAGTCCATAAGCTGCAGTATGGCTTTTGTTAAAGCCATAGGAAGCAAAAGAAATCATATCCGAGAAAATTGCATCTGCAGTTTTTGAATCAATACCTCTACGGACAGCACCTTCTATGATAATATTTCCGTTATCGTCTGTAAGTCCATTTACGAAAATATTTCTTTCGTTTTCCATAACGTCACGCTTTTTCTTACTCATAGCACGGCGGACAACATCCGCACGTCCGTACGAATAACCGGCAAGGGTTCTGAACACCTGCATAACCTGTTCCTGATAAACCATACAACCATTTGTTTCATCAAGAATATCTTTAAGAAGCGGGGTTCTGTATTGAATTTTTTCAGGCTGTTTTCTATTTATGAGATAACTGTCAATAAAGAACATAGGACCGGGTCTGTAAAGGGCGATTGCTGCCGCAATATCCGAAAATCTTTCCGGTCGCATATTAACAATCAAGTTTGTCATACCCGCAGACTCACACTGAAAAACACCACTTGTGTGACCTTTTGTCATTTCAATAAACACCTCTTCACAATTAAGAGGAATTCGTAATATATCAAAATCAGGTGTATACTTTTTAATATCATTAACAGCATCATTTATAACCGTTAATGTACGCAGACCAAGGAAGTCCATTTTGAGCAAACCCAATTGCTCTATCTCAGTCATAGTAAACTGCGTTACTGTCTGGTCTCCGTTTTTAGCCAGAGGAACATAGGAAGAAACCTCGTCACGCGTAATAACAACACCTGCGGCATGGGTTGAGGCGTGGCGTGGCATACCTTCAACACGCATTGCATAGTCTATAAGTTTTTTTATATTCTCATCTGAATTATACAGCGTTTTAAGCTCAGGATTTTTTTCAAGAGCTGTTTTTATATCCGGATAATCCCTGGTTATTTGCTTTGCTACAATATCCCCTGTGCTATAGGGAAGACCAAGAGCACGTGCCACATCACGAACTGCCGCCTTTGCCTGCATTGTTCCGAAAGTTACAATCTGTGCAACTCTGTCTGAGCCATATTTCCTTGTAACGTAATCAATAACCTCGCCCCTACGCTCATAGCAAAAGTCGATATCAATATCGGGCATACTTACACGTTCAGGGTTCAGAAATCTTTCAAAAAGGAGCTTGTTCTGAATAGGGTCAATACCGGTTATGCCCAAGGCATAAGCCGCAAGAGAGCCCGCCGCCGAGCCACGTCCGGGACCAACAGGAATATTTTCACTTCTGGCAAATCTTATAAAATCGGCAACTATAAGAAAATAGTCATTGAAGCCCATTTCATTGATAACAGAAAGCTCATAGTCAAGGCGTTCTCTGTATTTCTCCGGGATAATACCCATTAAATTTTCAAGACCTTTTATACACTCATTTTTCAGGTATGTTTTATGGTCATCTGTGGGAATATCGAAAAGCGGAAGCTTTGTTACACCAAATTCAAAATCAAAATTGCATCGTTCTGCTATTTTAACGGTGTTTTCTATTGCTTCGGGATACGCTGTGAATCCCTCAAGCATTTCTTCACCGCTTTTAAGATAAAACTCATCACTTTGAAAATCAAGAGCGTTATCCTCACCGACAACTTTGTTGGTTTGAACAGCTATGAGAACACGCTGAATATCTGCATCTTCTTTTGTTGTGTAATGAACGTCATTGGTTGCAACAATTGGAATATTAAGTTCACGACTTATAGTAATTATGCCGTCAAGCACCTCTTTTTCCTCAACCATATCGTGATTCTGCACTTCAAGATAATAATTACCTGACCCGAAGGTATCTCTGTACCAACGGGCAGTTTCTATTGCATCATCTAAATTTCTTGAAAGAATTTTTTGTGCTACCTCTCCGAAAAGGCATCCCGAAAGTGCGATAAGTCCATCATTGTATTTTTCGAGAATTTCTCTGTCAACTCTTGGTTTTGTATAAAACCCGTCAATCCAGGCAGAAGAAACGAGCTTTAAAAGATTTTTGTAACCTGTTTCATTTTTGCAAAGAAGAATAAGGTGATAGCGTTCGCTATCAAGCCCGTGGACTTTATCAAACCTTGAACGTGGTGCAACATAAACCTCACAACCGATTATAGGCTTAATCCCTTGTGCCTTACATTCTTTATAAAACGCAACTGCACCATAAAGAACACCGTGGTCTGTTATCGCTATACTTTTTTGACCAAGCGTTTTTGCACGGGAAATTACCTCCCCGATGCGACAAGCGCCATCAAGAAGGCTATATTCCGTATGAAGATGCAAATGTGTAAAATCAATCATAATTATTTCTGGCCGTAATAGGCATCCTTACCATGTTTTCTGAAATAATGTTTATCTGAAAGGTATTTATCAATTTCATCGGTATCAGTACCACCGATAATTTCTGTTTTTAGAGCCATCTCTGCTACAATTTCAAGAACTGCAGCATTATGAACAGCATCAGATGCACTTTTACCAAAAACAAAAGGTGCGTGGGAGCGAACAAGCACCGCCGGTGTTGAATCTGTGTTAAGGTTATTTTCACGGAAATATTTAACAATAACCTTTCCTGTATTCAGTTCATACTCAGATTTAACCTCTTTTTCTGTAAGAGCAGGTGTGCAAGGAACTTTCGTATAGGAAAAATCTGCATGAGTTGTGCCATAACGTGGTATATCTCTACCAGCCTGAGCAAAGGAGGAGGCATTTACTGAATGGGTGTGTACGACTGCATTCAAATCAGGAAATTCTTTGTAAAGAATATAATGTGTTGGTGTATCTGAAGACGGATTATACTCACCCTCCACGACACTACCATCCGCCAATGACACAACCACCATACTTTCTGGCGTTAATTTGTCATAAGCTACCCCGGAGGGTTTGATTGCAAAAACACCATTTTCCCTGTCGACTGCAGAAACATTCCCCCAAGTAAACGGTGCAAGTCCAAGTGCGTGTAATTCCTTATTTGCAGAGCAAACCTCTGCTTTTAATTTTTCATACATAACTTCCAATTTTTCATCCATAGTTATCACCAATCTGTTTTAATTTACATAAATTATATAACTTATCAAACAGTTTTGTCAACGATGTTAATTTGTATTAAAGTAGTGACTTTTGTCAAATAATGTGATATACTTATTCGGTATAATAATTTAAGGAGAGATCCCCCATGAAAAAATATGCAAGACTCTTTTCAGTCCTTGCACTGATTATCGCAATTACTTTTGTATTTTCAGGTTGCGGTGTTATCGATTTTGCAAAATCCATTTTAATTAAAGAAGAGCCCTCAACTATTGTAGATACAACTGTTCCCGGTGAAGTTGTTTATACAGATGATGTAACAAACGCTGCTATTATCGCTCCCCCGACTGATACAACTGCAGACACACAAACTGTAACTCCCGGCACAACAGCTAATTCAAGCGTTTCAACAACTGTGGCAACATCAACAAACAGCACTACTGAAGCTGAAAAACCTGTTGAAACAACTACAGGCAAAAAGCCCACAACAACCGTACCTGTTAAAGACGATATACCCACAGCTGATGAAATTAAGGAAATGCCTCTCAAAGATGTCCAGGACCTTTTATTTGCATCAGAAAGTGCTGATAAAACTGTCCAGATTCTCAACGCTTGTGGCTTTGAATATGACGAAAAGCAAGGTATTTACTATTCATCTGTCAATCCTTGGCAAAAGGGCTTTGGTTTCAACTTAATCTATGATATGTCTGCTCCTTTGGCAGGTATGTATTATGCAACAGAAAGAATCTATTTCCAATACGACAATAAAGATTGGATGATTCAGATCTGGAAAGGTCAGTATGGTATGACCGCAGGTGCAGAAATCGGTGTTTATAACAAAACCGATAAGATTATGCAATATGACTGCGTTTCAGAGGATGAATTCCTTGAAATGTCCTTCGTTTTATACAATCAGGGCGAAAAAATGTTTGAACGTGGACCCGAAAAGCATTGGTGGCTTACAGGCTTTAAGATTATGAATGTTGGCGTTCCGATTTTACTTGATATGGATATGACTATTAAATTCCCCACAAAGTCTATGGCAGACGCTTTTGAAGCAGGCTTAAAGAAAGCTAACAGAGATAACCTTCTTGACCCTATGACTTATACAAGAGGTGCAAAATCATTCAAGATTCATTGGTGATAAAATGAGTAATTTATTAACTAAATTCGCTATTATAGCAGACCCTCACTACTATTCGGAAAAGCTTGGTAATAGTGGTAAAGCATACGAACGCCGAGCAGGTTCAGACCAAAAAATGTTGGCTTTAAGCCGTGGCACTATTTTAGCTGCACTTGAACATATAAAAAATTCAGATGCAAAATTTCTTCTTATTGCAGGTGACCTTTCCAATGATGGTGAAAGAGTTTCACACGAAGAAATGAGAGAAATTCTTTATGAATTCAAAAAAATAATGCCCGTTTATGTTATTACCGCTACTCACGACTGGTGTTGCGATGGTAACCCAAGAAGATACGAGGGCGACAAAATACTTCACGATGTTGAAACTGTTGGAGTAAATGAACTTCACGATTTTTACAAAGACTTTGGTCCTGATGAAGCAATTTCAGAATTCCATACCCATCAGGATAAAGTATCTTATGTTGTAAGACCTTGCGAAGGTGTTACTGTTTTCTGTCTTGATGATGACCAGGACGGAATTGGTCGCGGTTCAGGTTATTCTCCGGAGCATTTTAAATGGATAGAAGAACAAACCAAGGAAGCAAAAAAACGCGGTGACGTGGTTTTCGGTATGCAGCACCACCACCTTTTGCTTACCGAGTTTGACAGAGTAATCAACGGAAAAGGCTCTGTTGATTATAAAATGGAGCAGGTAACAAAATTCGCGGATTTCGGGTTCCCTATTATGTTCACAGGTCACTCTCATATGCAACACATACGAAAGGTTGAAACCGAAAAAGGCAACCATTTCTATGAAATAAATGTTGGTTGTATAAGTGGCTACCCTGCCCCCATCTGCTATTGTGATGTTTTTGATAATGGTATTGATATCAAGACAGAACATATTGAAAAGTTCACACACAACGGCAAGGAATACTCAAACGAACATCTAAAAAACCACGCCACTGCCCTTTTCAGCGATATTATAAAATCAGCGGCAGTTAACGAGAAAGATAAATTCCTTGCAGTTGTTGAAGCAATCGGATTAGGCCCTGAAAAAGCAAGTAAAATCTGGATTGTTGCAAGACCTGCTTTAAAGTGGCTTGATAAGCTTACTGTAAAAAAAGCTGCAAGAATATTTAATTTCATTTCTTTTGGTAAGGCAATTGACAAAAAGGCTGCAAAGGAAATCGCTGATGTAAAAGTAACCGAAATGGTTTTTGGTGCATTCCGCTCCATACTTGACGGCTCACTTGTAAAATATGAGGAAGGCTCAGCATATTACACTATATTTACACAAGCACTCGCCTTTCCCTTGCGACTTGTAAAGAAATTACATATCAAAAACGATGGTCTTATTAAAACACTTACTCATATCAAAAATGCCGCCCCTGAGCTTATGACCGGCGGTCCGCTCGATAACAACAATTGGTTTTGTGACTTCTAAACAATAAAAAGAACTGATACACCTCAAAATGTATCAGTTCTTTATTTTTATACCTGTTCTGCAATATCATAAATAAGTCTTTCGGTTTTTTCCCAACCAAGGCATGGGTCGGTAATTGATTTTCCGTAAATGCCATCACCGATTTTCTGTGCACCATCTTCAAGATAGCTTTCAATCATAATACCCTTAACAAGCTTTTTTATATCATTGTTATGTGCTCTGCTGTAAAGAACATCTTTAGTAATACGAATTTGCTCAAGATATTTTTTACCGGAATTAGCGTGGTTAGCATCAACTACGCAAGAAGGATTCTTAAGTCCTGATTTTGCATAAGCTTCTGAAAGATTAAGCAAATCTTCATAGTGGTAGTTAGAAATATTGTGACCATCTCTGTCAACAAAACCTCTCATAATTGCGTGTGCGTAAGGATTACCGTCGCTTTCAACTTCCCACCCTCTGTAAAGGAAGGTGTGACTGCTCTGTGCCGCGGTAATCGCGTTCATCATAACGGAAATATCTCCTCCTGTGGGATTTTTCATACCAACGGGAATATCGAAACCACTTGAAGCGAGTCTATGCTCTTGATTTTCAACTGAACGAGCACCAATTGCAACATAAGAAAGCAAATCAGAAAGATAACGGAAATTTGCAGGATAAAGCATTTCATCCGCACAAGAGAAGCCATAATCACGAAGTGCACACATATGTAATTCACGAATTGAAATAATACCATGAAGCATATCAGGTTTTTCGTTAGGATCAGGCTGATGAAGCATACCTTTGTAACCTGCACCCGTTGTTCTTGGTTTACCTGTATAAATACGGGGAACTATTACAATTCTGTCTTTAACCTTTTCCCTTACCTCTGCGAGTCTTGAAATGTAATCAAGAACGGGCTCTTTTGAATCTGCCGAGCATGGTCCTATAACAAGAATAAGCTTATCGGACTTACCTGTAAAAACATTTTTAATCTCAATGTCGTTTTTGTCTTTCTGTTCCGCCATTTTCGCAGTAAGAGGAAATTGCTCTTTAATCTCCATTGGAATCGGCAGTTTTCTTTTGAAATTCATACTCATTTTAATTATCTCCTATCAATTGATAAAATATTTGATTCCCAGGGCTTTAATATCATCAAAAAACTCGGGATAACTTTTGTTAACACATTGTGCATCTTCCAGTATTCCGCCTACCTTACTGCACAAAACTGCAAGTGACATTGCAATTCTATGGTCGTTATGGCAGTTAAGGATTTCTTTTGGCGTTTTAATTATTGCTTTTGGAATAATTATTTCATTCTCATCAACAATTATATCAACGCCAAATTTTGAAAGCTCGGTCTGCATTGCAATACCGCGATCACTTTCTTTAATTTTCAATCTGCTTGTTCCTGTAAGCTTTGCTCCGTTGCAAAGAGTGGCACAAGCTATAAGAATAGGACCTAAATCAGGGCAATCAGAAACATCAAGTGTTGGAACACCAGCTTCAAGTGCCTTGAAATAATCACGATAAATTTTATCGCCTTGATAGCTTTCTTTGTTCATTCCTTCAACTAAAACTTCTCCGCCGATTAAATTAAAGGCATCGAGAAAAGCTGAATTAGACCAATCACCTTCAACAGTAATACTTTTTGGTAAAAAGGCTTGATTTCCGGGTATATAAAAAGACTTATAACCCTTGTTTTCTATTTTAATACCAAATTGTGATAAAACATCAATTGTTATATCAACATAAGGTGCACTTTGAAGTGGCGTTGTTAAAACAATTTCACTATCCCCATCAAGAAGTGGCAAAGCAAATAATAAGCCTGTCAAAAACTGACTACTTATATTCCCCGCCATAGTATACACACCACTTTTCAGTTCTCCGCCTGCAAGAAGTGTGTTACCACTCTTTTCCAGATAACACCCCATCACTTTAAACAGCTCTTCATAAACACTCTGAGGGCGTTCCAATAGCCTTTGAGAACCACCAAAAGTTGCTTTCTGAGAAAACACAAGACTTAAAGGAATTAAAAATCTTAAGGTACTTCCACTTTCGTTACAATAAAGCTTTGTTTCTTTTTTTCTGTTTGTTACCTTTACACCTTCGACTATCGCCTGGCTATCACAAAAACGAATATTTGCACCCATTTCATTCAGGCAAGATGCAGTAGCAAGAATATCGTCGTTAGTTCCGATATTTTCAATAATACTGCAACCATCCGCCAAAGAGGCACATATCAGCATACGGTGTGCACAGCTCTTTGATGGTGGTGCTTTTATTTTACCCTTAGCAATAGAAGGTTTAATTTCTATATTCATTTCTCCGCCTTCTTTATTAAAGCATCAATTGCAAGAAGATAACCATCTGTACCTTTTCCGCTGATTGTTTCAAAACAAGCACTTCTTACATAGCTTATTTTTCTGAAATTTTCACGTGCATCAACATCGGAAACATGAACCTCTACCGCGGGAATATTAACAGCTTTGAGTGCATCTAAAATTGCAATACTCGTGTGAGTATATGCACCGGGATTTATAACAATACCATCATAAAGTCCGTAAGCAAACTGAATTATATCCACCAAATC
>JAZNHK010000132.1:0-31691 GCA_045576915.1 Acutalibacteraceae bacterium | reverse complement strand
AGGCTCAATCATACCGCCCAGAATAACAACTACAACTGTTGCAACAATGGGAAGAATTGAAAGAACACTTTCCGCAGTTGCGCGGTTTTTGGGCGTGGTGATGTCTGTTACCCAGGCATTAAATGCGGAGTCGTTACTTGTTGAACCAACAAAGGTCATAATGCAGTCCATAGCGATGATAGAAATTGCGGTTGCAGTAACAATCTGTGCTGTATCACTGAGACCTAAAAGACCACCGATGTTTTCTTTGGTAAGAAAACCGAAAGCAGCAGTAATAAAACCCCAGATAAGATAACCAACAGAAATGAAAACTTTTCGTTTATTCATTTTGTCCGAAAGGTTACCCATAATAAAGGTTGTAACAACTGCAGTTATGGCACTGAATGCAACCATAAGGCGAATAGCCGTCATTGATGAAAGGGTGCCCGTTACGGTTCCGTTTTCATAAACGGTAGAATACATAAATGTGTTGTAATACATATTCTCAAGGTTCCATGCTATCTGACCCACAAGTCCGAAAAGGCACAGGTTAAACCAGGTTCTGCCCGGAAGCTTATTTTCGGACGGAGTTTTTGTTTTGTTTTTGCTCATAAAAAACACTCCTAAATATAATGATATTTCCATTATAAATACAAATATGATAAGTGTCAAGAAATTTGGACTTGAATAAAATACAAGAAAAAACCAATAATTTTTTTGTTAACAATTTTTTCAATGGTTTACAAAGTTCGTAATATATGATATTATATGCTAGTTATGAAATTTGGGGAAAGGGGGTATTGCAGTTGGAGCACAGAATAGTTCATTTTGCAGCAGATAAGGCACTTTCGCGTATTTTGAAATATATCGATAAAGCACCTGAAGAGAATCTTCTGAAGATTTTGAATGTTGCAGAGAAGTATTTTACAATGTACCCTAAGCAGAATTTCCAGAAGATGCGTAAAGCTGTGGGTGACAAAGAAAATGTTTATATGCAGTTGGCAAAAAACATTCTCAATGATGTTGATCGTGATTTAGTGAAATCAATGCTCATTTCTCTCGGTATTCACGCAGGCTATTTCGGAACAAAAACAGTCCGTGCCAAAAGGGATAAATACAATTGCAACATTCCTTTTATACTTCTTTTTGACCCCACAAGTGCGTGTAATCTCAAGTGCAAGGGCTGTTGGGCGGCAGAGTATGGTCACAGCTTTCAGCTTTCACTGTCTGATATGAGGAGCATCGTCAGTCAAGGTAGAGAATTAGGCACGCATTTTTATATGCTCACAGGTGGTGAGCCACTTATAAGAAAAAATGATATTATCACTCTGGCTTCAGAAAATCCCGAGTGTACTTTCCTGATTTATACCAATGCAACCCTTATTGACAAAAAGCTTTGTGATGATATAAAAAAGTGTGGCAATATCACTCTTGCTCTTTCCATTGAGGGTGAAGAGCATAGCAACGATGACCGCCGAGGAGAAGGCGTTTATAAAAAAACAATTGAAGCTATGGAGCTTCTAAAAAAAGAAAAGATATTATTTGGTATTTCAGTTTGCTATACGAGTAAAAATGTAAACGATGTAACAAGTGATGCTTTTCTTGATAAAATGGTAGAGTTGGGTGTGAAATATGCTTTCTACTTCAACTTTATGCCTGTTGGTAAAAATGCAGATAAGACTTTGATTCCCACACCATCACAGCGGAAATATATGTATTTCTGGCTTAAAAAGATGCGTAACGGTCACACAGGCAAACCCTTGTTTGTTATGGATTTCCAGGATGATGGTGAATATGTTGGTGGTTGTATTGCCGGTGGCAGAAACTATTTCCACATAAATTCAAAGGGTGATATGGAGCCCTGTGTATTCGTTCACTATTCTGATTCAAATATCAAAACTGATACACTTCTTGAAGCTCTTCAAAAGCCACTTTTTATGGCATACAGAAAGGGTCAGCCTTTTAATGATAACCATCTTATGCCTTGTCCCATGCTGGAAAATCCGGATATTCTTAGAAAAATTATAAATGAAACAGGGGCAAAAAGCACGGATTTTGTATCAAAAGAAACTGTGGAGGAGCTTTGTGGAAAATGTGACGATTTCAGTAAAGCTTGGAAACCGGTTGCTACAGAAATCTGGGAAAATAATCCTCATCCCAAAACACATACGCAGTATTACAGAGACCATAAGTAAAAGATAGCCGACACGAAAGTGTCAGCTATCTTTTTTCATGTTATGTTAAAATGTTAAAACTTCGTGACTCTCGCCATTGTTCCATATAATTTCAACTGTAACTGGTACATTGGCTTTTATTGTTACAGCGGGTTTTTCTTCGGGAGAGCTTCTTTTTTCACAGATAAGGGCCAATTCACCCTCAGTGCCGAATGGATATTTTTCAATTCCGTGCTTTTCAAGGCGGTTTATATGCCATGTGATTTTGTTGTTTGCGGCATCCGGCTTAATACCAAAGACATATTCAAACATAATAGAAATCGGGATAATTCCTGTCCAACCAACAAAATCAGGTAAAGATGAGCTACCTCTCATAAATTTGCCTTCAATTTTTTCGGGTGAGTAATTCTCAAAAACTGTTCCTGTGTCTTTAAATACACTTACTACTGCATCAAGGTGAGAGCAAGCAATTTCATAGGAAAGCTCATATTTTTCGTAGGCGTCAAGACCCTTTAAAACCATATAGTTGGTTGGTGCCCATACAGAACCGCACCAATAACCACCTTTTTCGTTATATTCGGGATGGTCCTTTGAAAGAGTTGGAACTCTATGCTCGGTTTTAAATTCATTTTCATTATTAAGGTGGGCAATAAAGCTTTCTTTTCTGCTTTCGGGAACGCATTTTGCAAGAAGTGCCCAGAAAGCACCTATATGCTTAACACCATTAAAGGTATCGTCATTTTTAAGGTCATAGTAAAACTGTGTTTTTTCGTCCCAGAGCTTTTCATTTATAACCTTAAAGAGATGTTCGCTTTCCTGCTGGAGCTCGGGTATAAATTCTTCTCTTCCCAATTCCTTTGCCATTTTTATAAGCAGATTACAGGCGTTAAGCTCCTGCATACAAGCATCTACCCATACCATATGACCGTGACTGTAGCAAACGTGGTATTTTTCGTCAAGTCTCGGGCAGTTATCCATTCCGCAACCGTAGCCTGATGAGAAATATGTACCATCACGCCAGGTAAAATGCTCTTGCATCCACTGGTGGTATGCCACAAGACAAGGGAACACTCTTGCTAATCTTTCTTTGTCACCGAAATTCAGGTAATATTCCCATTCGCACCAGGTCATAACCTCAGGACCTGTTGATGCAGGGTCGTGACGGGCAAAAACATCGTTACCTGTATCCTCTTCAATCTGACGGCAAATGAAACCGTCCTTATGTTGATGAGAATAAAAATTATCAAAGGTTTTCTGGAATTTGAAAATTCTGTCGGCATATTTTCCGAACATAAGCATAAATGCAGAATCCCACATAAAAATGCAACCATTAAATGCAGCATCAATGTAGTTTGTGATAAAACCTGTATTCTCCTTGGGCTGATAGAGATTTTTAAATGCAATCTCCCATACCTTCCAATAGCAATCAAGGTAATCCTTGTGATTTTCCCATACAGGTTGTGGAAGTCTATCCTTTATTTCGCTGAAAATCGGAATGGAAACATTTTCAATTTCTGCACCTATAAAGGTATTTTCCTCCATTAAATCTTTATCATCGTATGTAATTTCGTTGTTTTGTTTAAAGCTTATCATAGTATCACCTGTAAAATTACCCCTCGTGATGAGGGGTATATTTTTTATTCAATTCCAAAATATTTAACTGCGTTATTATAGGAAATATCCTGAACAACCTTTGAAAGGAATTCTATATCATCGGGATATTTGCCTTCTTCCACAAGGTCACCCAGAAGCTCACAAAGAATTCTGCGGAAATATTCGTGACGGGGGTAGGAGAGGAAGCTTCTTGAATCGGTAATCATACCAACAAATTTTGAAATAACACCAAGATTCATAAGTGTCTGCATTTGTGTTCTCATACCATCATAATTGTCATTGAACCACCAGGCAGAGCCGAACTGTATTTTTGATTCTGCCTCGTCGCTCTGGAAATTGCCAAGCATTGTGCCGAGAACATAGTTGTCCTTGGGATTAAGAGTAAAGAGAACTGTTTTGGGAAGGCGGTATTCTGAATTCATTGCATCAAGAAGCTTTGAAAGATTAGCCGCAATCTCATAATCTGCAACTGAATCATAGCCGGTGTCAGGACCAAGCTTTTTGAACATAATGCCGTTATTGTTTCTCAATGCACCGATATGAATTTCCATACCCCAACCAAGACGTGCATATTCATTTGCAAGGAAGAGCATAAGCTCAGTTTTGTATTTATCAATTTCTTCTGTTGAAAGGGCTTCACCTGCAAGGCGTTTTTTGAATATAACATTCAATTCGTCTTCACTTGCTCGCTTATAGGGAACATAGGTGAAAGCATGGTCGGAGGCACGGCAACCCATTTCTGCAAAGAATTCAATTCTTGAAAGCAGAGTGGTTTTGAGCTGTGTAAAAGAGGTTACTTCATTACCTGAAACATTTTCAAGAGCTTTTACCCAATCATTGTAGCCATCAAGCTCAATGCCAAGAGCTTTATCAGGACGGAACGCGGGTAAAACCTTGCATTTAAAGGTTTTATCCTCTGCAATGAGCTTATGGTATTCAAGAGTGTCAGCTGCATCGTCGGTTGTGCAAACAAAGTTTACATTACTTTTTTCAATAAGTTCACGAGGTGTGAAGCCTCCTGCTTTTATTTTTGCATTTGCCTTTTCCCAGATTTCGTCACAAGTTGCAGGGGAAAGGGGCTCATAAATGTCAAAATATCTCTGTAATTCAAGGTGAGTCCAATGGTAAAGGGGATTGCCGATAAGGTTTGGCATTGCACTTGCCCAAGCTTTGAATTTTTCATAAGGGGTTTTGTTACCTGTTATATATTCTTCACTGATACCACAGGAACGCATACCTCTCCATTTATAATGGTCACCTGCAAGCCAGAGATAAGCAATATCCTCGGGAGTTTTATTTTCATAAATCTCCTTTGGCTGAAGGTGGCAGTGCCAGTCAAAAATGGGTGTGCTTTCACAAGCGGCATAAAGTTTTTTTGCAGTTTCGGTGGAAAGAAGGAAATCCTTATCCATAAATTTTTTCATAAAATCGCCTCCGAAAATTTCTTTTATTATATTAACACACAAGCGTAATATTTTCAACGAAAAGCCTAAAAATAATGTTACTTACAATATTTACATTTGCGAGGTGACATTTTGTTTATAGAAAGTGACGGAGTTATTGATGATAAAAGGCTTTATGAAATAATAAAAAAATCCATAGAAGGGAAAAATTTGAAAAAGGTACTCCTTTTGCCCCCTGATTATACACGAATGTATTCGGGTGCAGGTAAGATTACCAATATGTATTACGAGCTTTTGAAAGATAATTGTATTGTTGATATTATGCCCGCCCTTGGAACGCACAGACCCGTAACAAGAGAGGAAAGCGAAGCCTTTTTTGGCAAAAATATACCTTACGAAAGCCTTATAGTTCACAATTGGCGTGAGGACGTTGAGAAAATCGGTGAAGTTCCTGCAGAGTTTGTTGAAAAGGTTTCCGAAGGTCTTGTTAATAGTAAAATAGATGTGGAGGTTAACAAACGTCTTCTTGATAAATCCTATGACCTTATTATTTCTATAGGTCAGGTTGTGCCTCACGAGGTTGTGGGAATGGCGAATTACTCCAAAAATATTTTTGTGGGTTGCGGCGGAAGCAGTATGATAAATTCTTCTCATATGCTTGGAGCTTTTTATGGCCTTGAAAGGATTATGGGACGTGATTTTTCCCCTGTAAGAAAGGTTCTTGACTATGCAGAGGAGAATTTCATCAAAGACATACCACTATTATATGTTTTAACAGTAACAACAACCAATGAAAAGGATGAAACTCTTCTTCACGGAATATATATCGGCAGAAAAAGAGATTTATTTCAATTATCAGTGGAAAAAAGCCAAAAGATGAATATGACAAAGCTACGCAGACCCATAAAAAAAGCAGTAGTTTATTTAGACCCACGGGAGTTCCGGAGCACTTGGTTGGGAAATAAAGCAGTTTACAGAACCCGAATGGCGATGGAGAATGGTGGAGAGCTTATTATTCTTGCACCTACGGTTAAAAAATTCGGAGAAGACAACGAAAATGACCGACTTATAAGAAAATATGGTTATGTTGGCAGAAAAAAAGTTCTTGAGCTTGTGAAAACCGAGGAAGAGCTAAAAAATAATTTATCTGTTGCGGCTCATCTGATACACGGTTCATCGGACGGGAAATTCAGTATTACCTATTGCACAAAGCATCTTTCAAAAGAGGATGTTGAAAATGTCGGCTTCAGGTATATGCCCTATGATGAAGCAGTAAAAAAATATAATCCTCAAACCCTTAAAGATGGCTATAACACAGTTGACGGAGAAGAAATTTATTATATAAGTAATCCGGCGTTGGGACTTTGGACTATATAAATGTAAAACGCAAAGTGGCGGGGTAACTTCGCTTCCAAACATTTTATAAAAGGAGAAAATTATGAAAAAAGCAGATATAGGAATTATTGGTCTTGCGGTAATGGGTGAAAATCTTGCAATGAATATGGAAAGCAAAGGTTTTACCGTTGCTGTTTATAACAGAGCACCTGAAACTGTTGATGCCTTTATTTCAGGCAGAGGTGAAAACAAAAATTTTGTTGGTGCTCACACACTTGAAAATTTGGTTGAAGCTACAGAGAAACCAAGAAAAATTATGATGATGATTAAAGCGGGAGCTCCGGTTGATGAAACTATTGAAAAGCTTATACCGTTGTTGGATAAGGGCGATATTATAATTGATGGTGGCAACTCTCATTTTCTGGATACCCAGAGGCGAACAGATTATGTTGAAAGCAAAGGCCTCCTTTATGTGGGAACTGGTGTTTCCGGAGGTGAAGAGGGTGCTCTCAACGGACCCTCTATGATGCCCGGTGGTTCAGAGCTTGCCTGGGGTAGCGTTAAATCCATTTTTCAGGCTATCTGTGCCAGAACCGAGGACGGCACACCCTGTTGCGATTGGGTAGGCTCGGGGGGTGCAGGTCATTTTGTTAAAATGGTTCATAATGGCATAGAATATGGAGATATGCAGTTAATAAGCGAAATTTACCATTTTATGAAAGTGATTTTAGAGTTTTCTGCAGAAGATATGCATCGGATTTTTTCCGAATGGAATAAAGGTAAGCTTGATAGCTATCTTATTGAAATCACCAGTAAAATTTTCACGATTAAAGATGAGGACGGTACACCACTTGTTGAAAAAATTCTGGATTCTGCAGGTCAAAAGGGCACGGGCAAATGGACGGGTATAACTGCACTTGAAGAAGGTGTTCCGCTTACTCTTATAACCGAAGCCGTTTTTGCCAGATATTTAAGCTCAATGAAGGATGAAAGAGTTGAAGCATCAAAGGAGCTTACAGGTCCTTTGGTTGATTTCAAGGGTGAAAGAGATGAATATATTGGGCGACTCAGAGAAGCTCTTTATTGTGCAAAAATCATTTCCTATGCACAGGGATATGCACTTATGAAAGCCGCATCTGAAAAATACAACTGGAATTTGAATTACGGTGCAATTGCTCAATTGTGGCGAGGCGGTTGCATTATAAGAAGTGTATTTTTAGATAAAATTAAAGAAGCTTTTGATAAAAAGCCTGATTTGAAAAATCTTATTTTAGACAGTTATTTTAAAAATGAGGTTCTTGATGGAATGGAAAGTCTTAGAAAAATATGTGCTATTTGTATGCTCAACGGAGTTTATGCACCATCCCTGACCGCTTCGCTCACCTATTTTGATGGGTATCGTTCTGAAAAGCTTCCTGCAAATATCATTCAGGCACAAAGAGATTTCTTTGGTGCCCATACCTACGAAAGAACAGATTTTCCAAGAGGCAAATTCTTTCATACAAATTGGAGTGGTACGGGTGGAAATACGGCATCAACCTCGTATAACGCATAGTGCAAAATGCAAAGTGCAAAGTGTAGGGTCTGCGACGCTATTATATTATTTGCGAAGCTTTTACAATCGGCTTTGCCCCGACATTTTGCATTCTGAATTCTGCATTTTGCATTAAAACGAGGAGATAAAAATGTTAAAAATAAAATCTAACTATAAATATGCTCTTGTTGTTCCAACAAGTATGGGTGTTCGGCTTTTGCCACCTGACAGGCAGACTGTTTTTTCTTCCGATGTTTTTTATATGCAGGCAACCTCTGCGGAAACAAATGTTGCGTCAATCTGCTCTTATTTAGGCTTGCCTGTAAAGGTTCTGACAACCTTTGTTAAAGATAGTCCTATTGCTCACTTTATTAAAGCGAATCTTCGCTCTCGCAATATGGAATTTGAGGGTAAGGATGTTGAGCAGGGAGGACCTTGGGGGTATCGCCATCAATTCAATATTGCCGATAGTGGCTTCGGTCTTCGAGGCCCTCGAGTTCATAATGACCGAGCCGGTGAGGTTGGAAAAACCCTTAATATAAAAGATTTTGATTTAGAAAAGCTTTTCGGTGAAGAAGGTGTGGGAATTCTGCATCTTACAGGGCTTATTTGTGCTCTTTCAAAGGAAACGGGAGAATTTTGCCTTGAGCTTGCCAAGACCGCAAAAAAATACGGAACAGTCATATCATTCGATTTCAATTATCGTGCATCTTTCTGGGAAAACAGACAGGAAGAATTAAGGCAGACTTTTCAGAAAATTGCAGAAGTTTCCGATATAATTATAGGTAATCAATCGGATTTCAGCTTGTGTCTGGGAATGAATTTTGATTTGACTAAATATGACCCTGATATGACACCTATTGAACAGTTTAAAGAAACCATAAATCAGGTGAAAAATAAATTTCTCAACACAAGTGTTTTTGCAACAAATCTTCGTGAGGTGAAGCACTCTAATCGTCATTTGTGGGGTGCGGTTATGCTTAGTGGAGATGTTTGGGAATCCATAGACCCAAGGCAGA
The DNA here is from genome assembly GCA_045576915.1 of Acutalibacteraceae bacterium. Lineage (GTDB taxonomy): Bacteria > Bacillota > Clostridia > Oscillospirales > Acutalibacteraceae > DTU089. The sequence continues at coordinate 22,633 of JAZNHK010000132.1, read as the reverse complement.
TTGCCGTAATTGACCGTATAGGCGGTGGAGATGCTTTTGTCGGTGGAATTCTTTACGGAATTTTAAAGGGTTATGCTCCCGAAAAGCAATTGCAATTCGGTTGGGCGTGCGGAGCACTCGCCTGCACCTATCTGACAGACTATGCTCAACCTACAGATGAAGAACAAGTATGGAATATTTGGCGGGGCAATACTCGTATAATCAGATAGAACAGCAACTTTTAGCAATAATAGTTCAGGGTGCCTTTATAAAAAGTAGAGCGATGTCTATCATCCCTGTTTGCCCTAAAGGCAAATAGGGAGGGGGACCGTTCTTCTTTGGGTAAATTATATCAATGTGTATATTTCGGGTGAAATGTTTTTGTTTGAATACAGTTTGGTCGGAATGGTGGTGGGTTGCCACATCCCCCCTTTACTTTGTTGATGAGAGGAACTATTAATTATATTCATTTGTTTATTATTGGTCTCAACTACGAAGGAAAATATTCAGGGTGCAACCCACCACCACCCCGATTAAGCTTGTCCGTAAAAAGTACCATTTGACACGGAATAAACCAATCCAAGGATAAAGATATTCAAGGGCGGTCCCCCTCCCTATGCTTACGCACAGGGATGATAAGCTTCGCGTATAATTTAGTATATTAAATTAAAAAACAGTCCAAATATTACAAAAAACTGCCCGAAAGTTACATTTCGTGCAGTTTTTTTGATTTATTTGTTATGATACAGACAAAGAAAGGAGATGTTAATTATGACAAAGAAAAGAACATCTGAAAAATTAAAAAAATTATACAAAATCTTTAGTGGAGTTTTCGGCGTATCACTCCTGGTAGGCATTGCAAATCTTATTATAAGCTATTACTGGAACACAGAATCTGCTTTATATGAGTTTGCAGAAATAATCTTCGGCGGAGCAGGACTTTTCTTCGGCTTCCTTAGTGGTTTCGGAATTGTACCCTTGTTCATAATGGCAGCTCTTGTGATTGTGAGCATAGTTTTTGCAGTGAAAGAAAACAACCACAAGAACGTTTTTAACTTCGGTTTATTTGCAACTCTCGGTTTAATCACGGTAAGCGCATTTTTACAGAATATGATGTTAACTGAAATGGTATAAGAATAAGTATTAAACAATTAAAGGGGTTGAGTTTATGAAGGAAAAGGAAAATCAACTTATTGAAAGCTTTAAAACTTTTTTGGCTGTACCCTATGCCTATTTTGCAATTCTTTCAGTTTTAGGTGTTTTAAGCCTGATTTTTGAATTGTTAATGGACACACCTTTTTATAATATGTTTGAAGGAATAAGAGAGATAGTAATATTTTTATTCAGTATGTTACAAATGATAGGTATTATTAATGTAGTCTGGTTGACGGTTGCGGTTATATGGGGCATAGTTATATGTCATAAAGAGAAAAGCAAAGAAATCTTTTTTAAGCCTTATGTGGCGATAGCTCTTATTCTTATGATAGTTTTCATTATTATTACCTTTTCATTGCCTTGGTAAATATAGGGGAGAGATTTATATGAAAAAAGTTAATCCGTTTCTTCAATTTGTTATAGGATTTTTCAGTATAATGATGTTATGGGGAATAGGAGCTTTATTTAATACATATTCTGTGGATATTTGGTGCTCAGAAAATATAGATACTGACGAATTGATTTTTTCTTGCATCGTCCCCATGATAACAGTAATACTTATTCCCGTAGTTTTGCTTGCGTTTACAATTATATGCAAAAGAAAAGCATTAAAAGTAATGTATATTTCAGCAGTAGTTGCTACGGCACTTCCGGTGTTATCAAGTATTATATCAGCAATATTCAGCAATGATGGGAACATTTTAACCTGGATAGTTGGTTTAACTATCGGTTTGGTTTTATATCCATTTGGCAGAATGGCATTTGAGCTTTTTGATGGAGTAGATTCATTTTATTATGTCTATTTAGGCGGTTTTCTTGATAGAGGTACAATAATCGGATTTCTTGTTGTGGCAATAATAATATCACTAATATTGTATAAAAAAATAAAAGCAAAGAAAGTAAAAGATACAGACTGATATTAAATATAAATAATTAATGGGGTGAGGGTATGATTAATAGAATTAGATGGAATGAAATATCATGGGGCTTCGGAATAATCAGTGGGTTATGGATTTTATGTGTAATTCTTGCAGGTGAGATTCATTTTGTACACACTATGTCAATTGGTTTAGGGAGTGAAATATTAAGTTCAATATTTCCTTTTGCTTTCTTGACGATTCTAATTTGGATTGCCTGTGTAAGTAAGCGACATGGCTTGAAAGCGTTTTTTACAACATCTTATATTCTTGCGGCTATACCCATAATAAGTACACTTCCTTGGTTCTTGTCAGTTTTGTTTGAAGATAATTACGCCGTTTTTGCATTATGTATGGGTGTGTCAACTTTCTTTGGTTTGCCCGTTGTATCGTCTGTGAATGCGGTTGCTTATTGGGATGAGTTGGCTTTTGGTATTTTTGCATTGTCCTTGTTTGTATCATTGGTATGTTATTTAACAGTTGATGAAGATTGTGAGATAGACCGATAATCTGATGAGTACATATAAATGTCTAAACATCAGTAGCAATATAAAATAATATATGCTATATTAAAATTAACATAAATTCCGAGGTGGGAATATGATTAAAAATATTAAAAAGCATGAGGGCTTATGGGGCTTTGGAATAATCAGTGTATTGTGGGTTTTAGGTATAATTTTTGCGGGTGAATTGTTTTTTATAGATACCATTGAGCTTGGTTGGAGTAGTACGATTTTAAGTTCAGTTTTCCCATTTGCATTCTTAATTATTTTAACTTTGATAGCATATATAAGCAAAAGGCATTGTATGAAAACCTTTTTTAAAACCTCTTATGTTTTTGCGGCAATATCTATAGTTGGTGCAATTCCCGGGTTTTTGCATGGTGTTTTTGAGGATAATGCAGTTCTTGGTCCGCTTCTTTTTGCTTTAGGGGCAGTTCACTCTGTTTTATTTGGTATGCCGGTTATGGCTGTAACAGGTGCTGTTGCTTACTCGGAGGAATTGGCTTTCAGTGTTTTAGTATTGTCTTTGATTATTTCAGTTGTTTGTTATTTGACAGTAAAAGAAAAGAAGCCTAACTGACAGTGGATATGATGCTGATATAAAAATCCAAATATCAGTAGCAATAAACAAATAAATATGATATATTAAAATCAACACAAACTCCGAGGTGGGAATATGCTTAAAATTGCGATATGCGATGATGAGAAAAATGTTTGCGATTACATAGAAAAGCGAACAAGAGATTACCTTGCAAAGGTTGATGAAGACGCTGAATTAGCGGTGTTTCTTGACGGAACACCGCTTATAGACCATTGTAAAGAAAATCCCAACGACTTTGATATTATTTTTCTTGATATAAAAATGAAAACTGTCAACGGAGTTGACTGTGCAAAGCAGCTTCGTGATTTGGGGGTTGAAGCTCTCATTGTTTTTGTTACCTCTTCTGCGGAATATGTCTTTTCAGGCTATGAGGTAAAGGCTTTCAGGTATATTCTTAAAACTGACCTTGTTAATGCTTTTGACAGAATTTTCGGTGAATGTCTGAATGAGCTTTCAAAATCCGATGACAGCTTTTATACAGTAAAAACCGCATCAGCAGTAAAAAATATTCCTTTAAACGATATTCTTTATTTTGAAAGTAATCGTAGAGTTCTTATTGTTCATACAAAAAATGACGAATACTCTTTTTACGGTAAGCTTGACCAGGTTGAAAAAGACCTTGAGGGTAAGGATTTCATAAGAACTCATCAAAGCTATTTTGTTAATGCCCGAAAAATTAAAAGCGTTTCCAAAGATAGTGCAGAATTACTCAGCGGAGAAATTCTTCCTGTCAGCAAAAGCAAGGCGACAGCTGTTAAAAATGCATATCTCTGGGCGAAAAGGTGATAAAAAATGCTTGAATTTATTGAAACAACCTTGTTCTATCTCATAAGGCTTTTTTCATCAACCCTTGAAATGCTTTTTGCATTTCTGCTGATGAATGCCTTTTTTGACGAGAAATATAAAAGTAAATTGCCCAAATGGATTGCTTTTGTTGTAAGCTCGGGCGTACTTCTGGCTCTTCAGGAAACAGGGCAAAGCGGTAATATTAAAACAGGTGTGCAGATGCTTCTGATTTTCGTTGTTGCACTTGTTATTTTCGACGGCAAAAAGAGGTTGAAAGGTCTTTTCTGCGTTGTTTATTCACTTTTTGTTGCCCTTTCAAAGCTCCTTTCCTATTTTGCATTTTCTCTTTTTATAGATAAGATTTTTGACAGAATACCGTATCTGGAAACAGAAAGCTTTTTCTATAGAATCCTTTCAATTGAACTGCCCAACATCTTTATGCTTGTTATAATCATACTTGTTGGTATGTTCACAAAATCAAAGAACAAAGCTGTTCCAATAAGATACTGGCTTCTTCTTTTAACAGTTCCTGTAACAACCCTTGGTACTCTCACTGTTTATCAGTATTACATAGATTTATTAGCTCCGGGTGAAGATATAAATATTTATATTATTATTTCTACTGTTGGACTTGTGTTTATAAATGTTCTTGTTTTCACACTTTTCTCAAAATTGCAAAACCAGCTTGAAATCAGGCGAAATGCAGACCTGCTAAATACTCAGATGCGACTTGAAAAAGAGTCTTTCAAGAGGATTGAAGAAAGCTATAACCGAACAAGAGAATTAAGGCATGACTTGAAAAATCATATTTTTGTTCTTAAAGGTATTGCAGAAAACGGAACAAAGGAAGAAATGCTTTCATACCTTGAAAAAATGACCGATGCGGTTGAAGAAGCCACCTATGTTTCAATGAGCAAAAATTCTGCAGTTGATGCTGTTTTAAATGAAAAGCTTCTTTATGCACAGAAAAACGGAATTTCAACTCAATTTGATGTAACACCACTTGAAAGCACAAAAATCCCTGCAATGGATATCTGTACAATATTAAGCAACGCTCTCGACAATGCAATTGAAGCTTGTGTAAAGTTTGAAAAGCAGAGTGACAGATATATTGATGCAAAAATTGAAGATGGTAATGAAGAAATGATTATTTCTGTTAAAAATCCTTCAACAGAAGCACCAAAACGCAGAGCAGGAGCTTATATTTCAAGAAAAAAAGACCACGAGAATCATGGTCTTGGGCTTAAAAGTATCAAAAGAACTGTTGATAAGCATAAAGGTGATATGCTTGTTAAATATGAAAACGGAATATTCAATCTTGTAATTTCATTACCGCATAAATAAGCACAACCACCTTGGAATTTAAATGAATTCCAAGGTGGTTGTATCGTTTAAAGCTTAATCTTAAAAACTAACTTGTGTGCAAAGTCTGAGTTTTCGCTTTTTCTACAGGGTGCGTGAGCATCCTGGGGGAAGAACACCATAAAATAGCCTTTTCTCAAAGCAAGGAATTGACCGTTGGGTGCATCCATAAATGCGATGTCACAACCTTCTTTGAAATCTTCGGTTATGTTGCATTCGTCAAAGTTTGCCCAACCGATGTTTTCTTCGCCCTCAAACATAAGCTGAACATCAGCATATTCTTTATGGGATTCATATTTCAAAGGATTATCAGGGTTAACATCATATTTGCAAACATTGCACCAAGCGTTTTCGCCGTCAATTTCAATTTTGCCGTTTTCAAATGGTGCTTTGCAAAATTCTTTGTATGCCTCTTCAACTTTTTCAAAGCCGTCAAGCTTATCAAAATAGAGGCTCATATTTTCAACTTTATCGTAAATCATTCGTCATCAGCCTCGCCTAACATAAGTTTTCTTTCTTTTTTTTCCTTTTCGGGAAGAGTGTAGTTGTAAAGAAGAGTCCAAAGGATTACTGCACCAAAAGTTATAGGAATAAACCAGAATGAGGATGTTAATGCAAATGCATCAATTTCACCGAGAAAGCCACCCCAGACACTGTTAAGCAAGGTAGCAATACTCAATGTTCCGTCAAGAACAGGGTCAGCGATGTCTTCAAAAATGCAGGTTAGCATAAAAGAAAGACCTATTCCGACAATGGAAGAGTAAATTACTTTTCGGTTGTTTTTTGCTGCAAAAGCGAAAATCGCAGTAACGATTGCACAAATAGCAACAAGAGCCATTACAACACCAAAAAGTGTTAGGGGAGTTATAAATCCACCCAATTTTTCAGTTAAAGAACCATCACCGCTGGGCATAGCTGAAGCTAAATCAAAGATATCATAAATAGACAGAACATCTGCAATGCCTGTTGGTGTTTTGCCACCTGTTTGTTCAAGAATATCCTTCATTGCAGAGCTTCCGCCCATCTGAGCTAAATATCCAAGAATCTGAAGTGCTGTTGAGGAAATGCTGTAATGAAAAATCTTTGAAAAAATAAGCATGGGAATAGTTGCTAAAGCACCTATTGCTGCAACAATTTTATATACATATTTCATTATTTAATCATCCTTTCGGAAAATTTACTTCCAAGAAGAGTTGAGTTCAACAGTTCTGTTGAAAATGGGATTCTCTTCAGTTGAATCCTTGTCAACGCAGAAATAACCATTTCTCATAAACTGGAATGCATCAGGATTTTTTGTATTCTTGATACCTTCTTCAATAAGGCAGTCCTTAAGAACGATAAGAGAGTCGGGGTTAATAGCGTTAACAAATTCATCATCAGGAACGCCTGCAGGGTCTTCAACATTGAAAAGTCTGTCATAAAGGCGAACCTCTGCTTTGAAAGCTTTGGGACCTACCCAGTGAATTGTGCCCTTTACCTTTCTGCCGTCGGGAGCGTTACCGCCCTTTGTTTCGGGGTCATAGGTACAATGGAGAACCGTTACATTGCCGTTTTCATCTGTTTCATAAGAATTGCAGGTGATAAAATATGCACCTTTAAGTCTTACCTCATTGCCGGGGAAAAGACGGAAATACTTTTTAACGGGCTCTGCCATAAAGTCGGTTCTTTCAACAAAGATTTCCTTGCCGAAAGTAACTGTTCTTTTGCCCATTTCAGGCTTGTTGGGGTGGATTTCAACCTCGATTTCTTCGGTCTGACCCTCGGGGTAGTTGTCAATAACAACTTTGATGGGATCAAGAACTGCCATAGCACGAGGTGCATTTTCATTGAGTTCATCTCTTACACACGCTTCAAGAAGACCATAGTCAACAACGCTGTATGCTTTGGAAACGCCAACCTTTTCAATAAAGGTACGGATTGCTTTTGCAGGGTAGCCACGTCTTCTCATACCGCAGATTGTAGCCATACGAGGGTCATCCCAACCGCTTACAAGGTTATCTGTTACAAGGCGGATATTTCTTCTCTTGCTTGTAATGCAGTAGTTAAGGTTAAGACGGGCAAACTCAATCTGTCTGGGTGGCTCTTCAAAACCAATCTGCTCAATGAACCAGTTGTAAAGAGGTCTGTGGTTTTCAAATTCAAGTGAGCAAAGTGAATATGTTACACCTTCACAAGCATCTGAAAGAGGATGAGCAAAGTCGTAAATGGGGTAAACACACCATTTGTCACCTGTCTGGTGGTGGTCAACGTGCATAATTCTGTAAATCGCAGGGTCACGCATGTTCATATTAGGTGATGCCATATCAATTTTTGCACGGAGAACCTTTGCACCGTCAGGGAATTCACCATCTGTCATTCTCTTGAAAAGGTCAAGGTTTTCTTCAACGCTTCTGTCGCGGTAGGGACTGTTCTTGCCGGGCTCTGTAAGAGTACCGCGGTATTCTCTCATCTGCTCTGCAGTAAGGTCATCAACATAAGCCTTTCCGCCTTTGATAAGCTTGATTGCACATTCATAAAGGAAATCAAAATAGCTTGAAGCATAGAGACATTTTTCCCATTTAAAACCAAGCCACTCAATATCCTCCTTGATGGATTCAACATATTCAATATCTTCTTTAGCGGGGTTTGTGTCATCAAGACGAAGGTTGCAAACACCGCCATATTTCATAGCAGTTGTAAAGTCAATGCAGATTGCCTTTGCGTGACCGATATGAAGATAACCGTTAGGTTCGGGAGGGAAACGGGTCTGAACTTTGGTATTGACACCACTTGCTAATTCTTCGTCAATGATATCGTGGATAAAATTACCCGCGGTTTCGTTAATAATTTCTTCCATTGTGTTTATCTCCTTAAAGTTCGTTAATAACTTTATTTATTCTTTCATTTACCTTGTCCTGACCTAAAAGGCTCATAATTGAGCAAAGGTCGGGAGTATTTTTTCTTGAGGTTACCGCAAGGCGGATAACTGTTGAAACATCACCAACGTGACCCTTGAAAAGCTCGGGAGTCTTTTTGTATTCCTTAACATTGGGTGTGAAGCCTAAAGGCTCGCAAAGTTCTTTGATTTTAGAGAACCAAAGGTTTTTATCGTCAGCAGCGTCATAAACCTTGAGATAATTTTCAAGGATTGCTTTTGCATCTTCCTTGGCAATATTTTCGGGAAGGTCAAAAGAAGGTGTGTAATATTCGTCGAACATATATGAGAAATAGTCCTTAACCTCGCTCCATTTTGCAATATCCTTTCGGGGTTTGGGGCTTTCTCTGTCGATATTCACCATTGCTTTTGAACGTTCGGGGTCAGCGGTGAATACCTTGAAGAATTCCGCATCATATTTTTCTGCCCATTTTGCAATATAGTTATAAACAGCTTCTGCATTCATAAGGGAAATAACGTTTTTGCTTACATCATTAAGCTTTATAAGGTCAAAAAGGCATCCGCTGGGACTCATTTTCTTAAGATTGAAGGGGAAACTGAAAGCATCTGCTGTGGGGTTCGCTCTACGCCAGTCTTCAAAGTTGGAATTAAGAAGAGTAAGAAGATATTCAATAAGACTTTCTTTGGGGAAGCCCTCTTCCACAAAGTAGCTTACGGCTGCTTCAGGGTCTTTACGTTTAGAAAGCTTACGTTTTGTGCCGTCTTCTTCGTCAATTTTCATAACCTGGGGTGTGTGTGCGTATTTTGGAACGCGGAAGCCACAAGCTTTGAAAAGAGCAATATGTTTTGGAACAGAGGAAATCCATTCTTCACCACGTATAACGTGAGTTGTTCTCATAAAATGGTCATCACAAGCGTGTGCAAAGTGGTATGTTGGAATACCATCGGATTTTAAAAGAACTTCATCAATAATATTTTCTGGCATTTCGATTTTGCCACGGATTATATCATCAAAGAAAATTCTTTTATTCTCATCACCATCAGAACGGAAACGAAGAACATAGGGCTTGCCGTTTTTAATATTTTCTTCAATTTCTTCAAAAGAAAGGTCACGGCATTTTGCCCATTTGCCAAAGTAACCCCAGATGAGAGCATCGCCCTTTTCCTGCTCCTGACGGATTCCGGAAAGTTCTTCTGCAGTACAGAAGCAAGGGTAAGCAAGACCTTTCTGAACTAATTCCTTTGCAACGATATGGTAAATTTCGGCACGTTGGCTTTGGGTATATGGTCCATAAGCACCTTTTTCTTTATTGAAACCTGTAACGCCTTCATCAAAATCAATACCGAATGAGTCAAAGCCATTGATTATTGCAGAAACGCCGTCATCAATTTCACGTTTTTTATCGGTATCTTCAACACGCAGGAAGGCAACACCGCCTGTGGCTTTTGCAGTAAGCACATCAACAAGCGCACCAAAAAGACCACCAATGTGAAGATGACCAGTGGGAGAGGGGGCGAAACGTGTAACACGGGCACCTTCCTTTAAAGCTCTTTCAGGGTATTTTGCTTCAAGGTCTTCTACAGTTCCGGTTACATTCGGGAAAAGTAAATCTGCTAATTTGTTGCAGTCGTAACTCATATAAAAAACTCCAATAAATAAGATTGCATAATTTGACACTTTATTATAGAAAAAAAATCAAAAAGTATCAATAGTTTTACAGAAATTTTCTTATAATATGTAATAATATTACAGAAAAATTTACGTACTTGACTTAAATTATGTTTTGTTGTAAAATCTTTTTCGGTAAAATGGGCAGTCGCGGATGTGAGTAGAGTGAGTGTGTTCGAACCCAATATGCCTTAAATGTCCGAATTCACGCACCTTTGTAATTTTTTTGTCTTGCAATACGCCATTCAAGAGCTTTAACGATGTTACAGGGAAAAGTGTCTGTATTAAACCATATTTGGTTCGAGCACACTCACTCTATTCACAGACGAGGAAAGTCCGGGCATCTCACGGCAGGGTAACTGCTAACGGCAGCCGAGGGTAACCTTAGGGATAGTGCAACAGAGATATACCGCCGAATTTTTTCGGTAAGGGTGGAAAGGCGAGGTAAGAGCTCACCGGGGCAATGGTGACATTGCTGCCATGTAAACCCTACCCGATGCAACACCGACAGGGGTGTGCCGTGCAGCGAATTTTATTCGCAACCCCGAAGGGTGGCTAGAGCCATTTGGCAACAAATGGCGTAGATAGATGATTGCCTTAAACGACAGAACCCGGCTTACAGTTTTACCACTTGGGTTATATTTTTGCGACTAAGATGTCTTTTTGCCCACTCGGAGTATCTTTATACACCTTCGGGGCAAAAAGACACCTTATTCATCAAAAATATTAACCCAATTTTTTTGTGTTTTTGTGACTAAGATACCTTTTTGCTCACTCGGAGTATCTTTATACGCCTTCGGGGCAAACACCTTATTCATCAAAAATATTAACCCAATTATTTTTACAACTTGATTTGGTTATACAAAAAACAGAGCAAACAATTAAAGTCTGCTCTGTTTTTTCATTTTATAATTGTGGTAATTCATCAAGGTGGGAATAATCGTTAAGAAACTTGAGCTTTGTTTTAATTACACCATTTTCTTTTATGGTCTGAACTAAGGAAACTCCTGTATTCACGTGGGAAAAATTGAAATTTTCTTTTAAAGGAAAATCTAAAGCTGCAAGGACAAGAAAGCTATTGAATGTTCCGTGGGCTACTAAAACAATTGTGCTGTCAAAGTCGTTTTCGGATTTGATTTTTTTTATTATTTCTTTTGCTCTGTTGTATGCTTTTTCGTCATTTTCTTCACCTAAAGGAAAACGCGTATTTAAAATTGCATCAGGGCAAAGTTCTTTTAAATCTTCATCGGGGATGCCTATGTAATCGGGTGAAGTTCCTTTTTCCAAAAGCAAAGAGTCAATAATAATTGGTGCTTCTTTGTGATATTCTCTTATAGAATTGGCGGATTTAACGGCTCTGATTAAAGGGCTTACATAGAATTTATCAATTTTTTCTTGTTTGAATCTTTCGCCCAATAATTTTATTTGTCTTTCGCCCTTGGGGGTAAGGTCAGTTTCTGAAAAACCATCACCATTCAGATTTCCGAAGGTTTCTCCGTGACGGATAATATATAATTTCATAAAATTTAATCACCGAAACAATTATACACCCAAAACCTCTGTATTTCAACCGACAAAATACAGTTGAAAGTGACAGAGAGATGTTGTATAATATATTTGTATTATTGTGTATTATTCTTGTTAAGAGGTAGTAATTATGAAACTTGAAGAAAAAAAGATTTCTTCTGAAGAAATTTTTGATGGAGTTGCAATTCATCTTTTTAAAGACGAAATTCTTCTTCCCAATGGTAACAAAGGTATTCGCGAGGTTATCCGTCATCCCGGTGCGGTATGCGTTTTGCCTGTTACTGAGGATGGACAGGTTGTTTTCGTTAATCAGTTCAGATACGCTTTAAATAAGATTACTCTGGAAGTTCCTGCCGGTAAACTTGAAAAAGGGGAAGATCCTATGGAAGCTGCACTCAGAGAGCTTTCTGAAGAAACAGGGCTTACCGCAAATAACATTTTCTCAATAGGTGATTTGTACACAACTCCTGCACTTATTGATGAGGTTATCCATATGTATATTGCAACAGATTTGATTCAGGGCGAACAACATCTTGATGAGGATGAGTTTGTAAATACACTCAAGATGCCCTTAAGTGAAGCTGTTGAGATGGTTATGAATGGTGAAATAAAAGATTCAAAAACCCAGACAATTATTCTTAAAGCAGATAAATACTTTGAAAGAAACAAGGAGGATAACAAATGAACACCTTAAAAAAATCTTTATCAGTTTTCCTTTCGGTTTTGTGCTTAATTTCTGTTTTTTCCATAACAGGTCTTGCAGCAACAAAGTATAAATCCTACAAGGGCAAATACGGATTGATGATTCCTGTTGAAGTCGACTACAAAACCCAGTGCGAATCATATTCCATAAATGAAGAAAAAGGCTCTCTGGCTTTTAAATTTGACAGCAAGGGTCATAAGAAAAATGTTTACTATGGTTTCACTATTTATTCAGATGAAGAACGACAGGATATAATTATAAACAAAAGCGGTGCTTTCCCTTCAGTTGACAGTACGGGAAGTCTTACCATAGATTTTTCAACTCTCGAAAATGGCACATATTATGGTCTGACATTTACCTATATTCAAAAAGATTCCGACCTTATTGTTGATAAGGACAGTATTTATCAATTTGACATCAATCTTAATAAAATAGGAAATGTAACACCCAAAATAATCGATGCGGAAGCTCTTTATTCAGGAAATTATATTAAGTGGAAAAAGGTTTCTTTGGCAGATTCTTACAAGGTTTACAGAAAGCAGGTCGGCACTTCTTATGAAGAAATTGCAACTGTAAAAACTCTTTCCTACACAGATAAAACTGCGGTTAAAGGTGAAAAATATATTTATGCAGTTAAAGCCTTTGACGGAGAATATGGAAGTAAATACAGTAAAAACGGCGTAGGACTTGTTTATCTTGCACCTGCAAAATTTTCCGATAAACCTGAAATTCTTGAGGATAACATAATCAGCATTACATGGGATGCAGTAAAAGGTGCAGAGAAATACAGAGTTTACAGAAAAACTGCAGACGATAAAAATTACACACGGCTGGCAACCGTAGGTGCAGATGTTTTATCATATACTGATACGTCTTCCAAAAAAGATGGTGAAACATATTACTACGCAGTTAAAGCCGTTAATGGTACAACGTCAGGCGTTTTGTCAAAAAAGAATGAAGTAACTCTTTTTGGTGTTAAAAAGCCAACTGCCTTCTGCGTTGGTGAAACTGTTACAATTAACTGGGAAAGCATTGAAGATGCAACAGAATATAAGCTTTATAAAAAGAATGCTGATGGTCAGTGGGATATAATTTATTCAGGCAACAAAGTGTTTGAATATATTGATACCAATGTTTCTGCAGGTGGAAAATATACATATTCTCTTGTTGTTACAAAGGGCGAAGAAAGTAGCAGTTTTGATACAAAGGGTGTCACTGTTCAATGCCTTGCAGAGCCTAAAATCACCTCTATAAAATCAAGCATAGAGAATAGTGTTCTCATTAAATGGAATAAAGTTGATGGTGCAACAAAATATAACATTTACAGAGAATCACCTTTTGAAGATTATATTCTTGTTGGCTCAACTTCAAAAACAAGCTTTTATGATACAACTAAAAAGCAAAACAACTATTTCTACACTTACTATGTAGAGGCTGAAAACGAGAGTGGTGCAGGCGTTTCCGGTAATAATATGAAAATGCATTTGTATATGAAAGCACCCGAGCTCACTTCAGTTAAATGGAGTGACGGAAATGTTGTTAAGTGGAAGAGAGTTGCAGGTGCAACAGCCTATAAGATTTACAGAAGAACGCCCTCCGGTGATTATAAAAAGATTGCAGAGGTTAAGGATGTTCTTTCCTATAAGGATAAAACTGCTAAAAAGTCATCCAAGTATTATTACACAGTTTCTGCAATGAACGGAAAATACGAGGGTGCTTATGAAATGGGATTAGGTGTTAACTGCCTAAATGCTCCTGAAAACACAAGCGTTGCTTTAAACAAGAAAAAACAGCCCGTAGTAAGCTGGGATAGCGTAAGCGGTGCAACAGGCTACTATGTTTACAGAAAAGAAACCATTGATGGTAACTGGGAAAGAATAGGAAAAACAACATCTCTTACTTATACCGATAAAACCGAAAGAAAAAAAAGTGTTGAATATTTCTATTCGGTAAGAGCCTATAACTCAAAAGGAAACGGCTTATACAGTAAATTTGGTGAATCACTTTAAATATCAAAAAACTTCGGACCTCTTTGTGAAGTCCGGAGATTTTTTGCTTTTTATTTTGTTATACTGATTTTTTTGTAGTTTTCCATTATTGCAATAAGTCTTAAAGAATCAAGATAAGGCTTTGCACAACGGTGATAAACAGAGTTCTGGTCAGTTGCTTTTTTTAGTTCTCTTTTTATCTCGCTCTTGGTTTGCTTTAATTGGGTAAATTGCTTTTTTAGCTCAGCTGTATCTGTTTTATTTTCTTTTGCAAGTTTAAGTGCTTTAGCACAACTGTTGAGCTCTGCTTCGTTTTTATCTTCTGCGTCAAAGAGCTTCTGGAAAACAGTTTTGTCAAATGCTTCTATACCGTTGGGATAATATTTTTTTGCGGTATTTTTTGCAGTTTTTATATCAGAAAGAAGTGTTAAGGTGTCTTTTTTTATGAGTCTTTCCTCTTCAGTTCCAACAGGAAGTTTTTTTACTTCACTCTTGGTTGGTAAATCCAGAGTTATAAAACCGATTAATCCCGCATCTGCGATTCTCTTTGCGTACTGAATTTTGGCTTTGCCCGATGGAGTGCTGAAATATGCAAGCTCAGCTTTTACAAAGTTTGCAACCTCAATTTCTTCGTTATATAATTTTTTGTTTTTGAATTTTTCTTTTTCCTCTTTACGTGCATCCTTGGATAGAGCTTTTACAGATTTTTTATAGCTTGTTTTTTCGGTTTTAAGATTAAATGGTGTCTGGTCGGAAAATTTATTTATTTTTTCAATTATGCTGTTAATTTCCTCATTAGCTTTTTCAACGTTTTCACCATTTGAAATATCCTCAAGCAAAGCTCTTAATTTAAGCACTGCAACAACGCCCTTGTGCTTGGTTTCTGTGAAATCAAAAAAGAAATAGGGGATAACATTCATAAGTGCACCCACAATGGAAGCAACGACGAGCACAGAAGAAATATTTACAAAATAATCGTGATTGTAAAGCACATCGTAAACGTTTGAACCATCATATCCCAAAGAGATTGCAACATCCTGATTAAGACCGGCTTTTTCATAAATGGTTGGAAGAACGAGTCCTGTAAGCATTGTTATTACATTACCGATAAGACCAACAGCGGCAAACATACCGTCAATTCTTTCACCTGAAATATATTGCTGATAATCTCTGATATCTGCATTGATGCTTGGTGTGAGAAGATGCCCCAGAGATGTTATAAGCTGGTTTACAAAAGTACAGATAAGGAGCCACCAGATTACACCTGTGTTACCCGTCATTCGAACAACGGGAAGCATAATTGCAATAAAGCCTATGTTCATAATGTTGGTAAAGAGAAGAACTCTCTTTTTACCGTATTTTCTTATGAAGAAAGGTGCAATTATATTGGGCCAGAAGGAAGCGTTACTTGCAATTGCAGTAATAACTGAATATTGACCTGCTGAACAAGCCTCCTGATAATTGTACATCCATTGCATAATATTTGCAAAGGCTGTTTCAAGGAAGCCTAACCAACCTGCAAGAGAAATAATCCAGAAATACTTGTTTCGGGCAATTGCACGGAAAGCGTCAATAAACTTAACCTGAATAAAATGAGATTTTGCCTGAATGATTTTTTCTTCTGTATTTTTATAAACAATTATCGAAATAAAAAATCCGACTAAAAGCATTGGCGGGAAAAGAATTCTGAAAATTTTCAAATCAAAGAGTGTGTTTTCCCCTGTAATAAGCTTTGCAAGTAACGGGAAAAGGATACCCACAATTGATGGTGAAAGGTTTTCTATAATGCAACGGATAGATAAGACATCGCTTCGCTCAATACTATTGGGTGAAAGAACATTTATAAGACTTTCATAGGAATCTATGTAGAAATTATAGAAAAATTGGAAGCCGATATTAAAAAGCAGTACAGTTGCACATTTGCCGAAAAGACTCATATTTTCGTATGGCATCCAGATAAATGCTGCACCCAGAATTACCGTGGGGATACCCATAACTATAATGTATGGTCTGTATTTACCCTTCATACTGCGGGTGTTGTCAATCATTCTTGCCCTTAATGCAGTAAGGGGGAAAGCGGTAATAAGGCTGATTATATAAATAACATATAAAGCGGTAGGATCAATACCTATTGTGTTACCGATAAGGGTGTTACCTGTTGAAATAATCATCTGATTTATGCAATAGGCAATAAATCTTACACCAACACCACCACCTGCAAGTGCGGCAATTTCCTTGTAGGGCATATATCTGCCTTCGGGGGCAGTTTTCCAATGCTTTTTAAATTTTGAAATAATATCTTTAGGCATAGCAAAAATTTTCATAGCTTTTCACCTTAATAAATTATTGTGTTAACACTCTCGGGAGTGATTATAATTTTTTTGTTTGCAGCTATTGATGATTCTTTGAGGTTTTCTTCTTCATTTGTAACAATGAGTTTAACATCGTGGGAAAAGGAAAGTGTTTTTTCTTTTTTTGTGGGATTTATGAGAATTAAAATTGTTTTGCCGTTCTTTTCGAAGGCAAGAGCGTTAATCTCGTTATCATCACAGCTACATTCAACACGGGTTGCATTTTCGGGAATATATTTTGAAAAATTACCTGTAACAAAATATCTTTTTGTAAGCTCAAAGCTTTGCTTTTGGGTATTAAGATAAATAAGGCCGTCACAATAATCATAGTGTGAGCAGGCAATCCAATGTTGCCAGGTAGTAACATTAAGGATTGCAAGATCCTCATACATTACCTGAGCCATATTAAGAGCAGATTTCATTGAACAATCGCGTCCGCCTTGCATATGAGTCCATTCGCTCATTTTAAGGGGAACATCAGGATAATTCTTGTCCATCCATTTTCTGAATCTTTTCAGATACGGAATCCTTTTTCTTATAAAAGGAATTTCTATACCCTTAAATTTGGGTACTATAAAATAAGAATGGAAGTCAATTCCGTCAGAAACAGATCTGATTAAAGGGCTTTTGAGCATTGCACGGGTATAGCTTTTGTTGAACCAACGGATATCGCCATTTTCCATACCCGAAAGCCTGACATCCGAAAGTAGAGGGCGTTTTTTTATTTCTTTTGCAAAAAGCTCCATAACTCTGAAAGCCTCTTTGGGACTGTAGTGACAGCCTTCCTGACCTCCATCCCATTTCCATAAAGGTTCATTTACGGGAGAAAGATATTTAACGGGTATGCCTTTTTTTACAAAATGCTCTGTAACATCAAGGCAATACTTACAAAAATCTTCTGTACACTCCGTTTTCAGGTTGGTTTTGAAAAAATCCATTTTGCTATGGTGTGCCATACCGTTTCGGGTCATGGTTTCAAGAGGGGAATTAACAAAGAAAATAATTTCCTTTGCACCATCCTTTACTGCTTGCTCCATCATATAAACAGCATTTTTATCTTTGGTGAAATCATAACTGCCTTTGCCATTGTCAAAGCTTTCTGTTCGCCTTGCAAAATCAGAATATTCACCCTTGCCTGAAAATGCGGAGTCTGTTCCCAGATTGTAGCGGTATGTGTGGAGTCCTATTCCTTTTTCTGAATTGTAGAGAAGCTGAGAAATTCTGTCGCGAACAGAATGACCACTTTCAGAGTCAATGTTTTCCCAAGAACCAACAATTTGAGCCCACCAGGCACCACTTGCACCAAAACCTGAAAATTTCTGATGTTTTTTGTTTTTACTAATTTTTATATTCATAAAATAACAAAAAGGTGTTGTTATCTTTTATTGAGCTAAAAGGTAACAACACCAACTTTCTTTTTAATTTTTATTTTACTCTGTCAAGCATACCCTTTTTGTACATAAACAATGCACCGCCAACGGAAGCAATAATACCTACAAAAAGAAGTGTACTTGCACCCATTGTGGGAGCGAAAACAAGTACGATTATCATAATGATAATGGGGAAGAATGAAATTCTCCAATGCTTGATGAAATAGCCTGCACCAAGTGCACCGAAAAGTGCGGGAAGAACCTGTGCAAATGCAGGTTTCAAAAGAGCGTTTTCTGTAAAAGATTCAAGGAATGGTGCGAAAGCGATGATACCGATTGCAAGAACAATTGTTGTAACAATTGAGGAAGTAGCAATGGCAATTGTTGAAACAACTTCACCCTCTTCAGAGTTCGCTTTTACATCTGCACCTTCCATTGCGTTGATAGCACAAGGAAGCTTAAGATTTGCAATATTACCGGTTACGAATGAAAGATATGTTCCACCAGCACCGAGCATAGGGGTGTAAACAATAACTTCAACAACTGCAACTGTCCAATATGTAGGAATAAGCTTAAGAAGACCTTGAAGAACACCATTTATAGGCGGGAAAACATTAAGGTAAAGGCAGATGCCTATGGGGAACATAAGAAGAGCACAAAGTGCTGTAACAGTTGAGATTCTGCCCCAGGAATGAACTCGGTCAAAATATGATTTGTTTTTATTTTTAGACATTTTTAACCCCTCCATTCAAACATTGCAATTTCTTCGGGAAGAACATTGAAGAAAATAATTGCGGCAACCATTGCGATTATCATACCGATAGGCATAACGAAAGGCTCTAACCAAGTAAGCTTGAATTTCTTTGCAAGAATTTCAAGTGCAATTGAAACAACAATAGCAACAACGAGTGTGATTATTGAAAGCACACCTGCACCATCACCAAAGGTTTCGGGCTTACCTGCACCGATGATAGCACGGGCAATAAACGCACCGATAAGACCAATGAAAATAGCAGGAGTTGCAAAGTCATTGATAAAGCCGTTAATACCTCTTTTTTTCTTTCCGTCTGCAGGAGCGTTTTCTGTTGCTTCTGCTTTGGGAGATTCATCTTTTTTGCCTGCCTGAAGGAGCTTTTTGTGAAGAGGTTTTGCAACAAAGGGAAGAATAACCAGAGAGAAGCAGATACCGAGAGTCATAACCCACGCAACACCTGCATAAACTTCAGGGTCAGTAACGGGAACAGCCATACCGCCTTCGTGGCCGAATGCTTCCATAGCTGCTTCTGCAGCGGTTGTTTCATACATCAGATTACCGATAACGGAAAGACGCACCCAAGGAATAACAAGTCCTAATGCGGGAGCAAGAGCAATAACCGTTGCAAGAACGGAAAGTGCTGAGGGCACTGTGAAAAGTGCACTTGATGTGATTGCATTGCGAAGTTTTGATTTGTCCAAGCCGAGGGCTCTGCCTTGCTTATATGCTTTTACAAGGAAGAAAATTGACTGGGCAAGAACAAAAAGGATAACTGCACCTGCTATGAGATATAGCATAGGAGAAGTTTTGAAATCCATATTTATCACTACCTTTTTTAAAATATGAAAATAGTTTAACAGTATAAAGGGAAATTGTCAACAAATTCACAATTTTTTGTTGATGCAAATAACCCCGCCAGGGGTAATATCAATAACACCATAGCACCCTTCGCGTAGGCTACCCGGATTAAAATAATAAATTCCGTCTTTGTAGACACTTTCAGGCATATGAGTGTGACCGAAAAGAACGATATCGCATTTTTCCTCTACTGCTTCAATTTGCAAATCCTGAAGTCCGAATTTAACATTCTGAACATAGCCGTGGGTTGCCATGATTTTTTTACCGCAAATAGTTCTGACATCCTTATCCGGCAGGCGGGAGGATAAATCACAGTTGCCTCGTACACCTATAAATGCTTGTTCTTTTCCGTAAACCAGTTGTGCTTCTTCAAACTCGTTTACACCATCACCCAGAAAGTAAACTACCTCTGCGGTAGGCTCTTCGGTAATGGCGGAAAAAAGGTTGAGGTTATGCCTGTGGGAATCAGAAAGTACAAGTATACGCATACATATTCAACTCCTTGATTAAATATATTGTAGTAATTATAAACAATTGAGAGAGGTATTGCAATGAATAAATCCAATAATGATAAAATTGATGTTAATGACCTTTTGAAAAAGGCATCGAAAAGCGAAAATCTTGATACAAGTGAGGGCGTAAACGATTTTATAAAAAATAATCTGAGTGAGGAGCAGGCAAGTGCGGTGAAAAACATTCTTGCAGATGAAGAAAAAACAAAAGCACTTTTAAACAGTGATGCAGCAAGGGCACTTTTCAATAAATTCTTCGGAGGAAAAAAATAATGGCTGATTTTGATTTGAATGCCATTTTAAATTCTCTTACGCCCGATGATATTGAAAATTTAAAGCAGACTGCCGCTTCTGTTTTAGGCGGTATGGGTGGTGGAGAACCGACAAAGAAGGAGCCTGAAATAAAAAATAACAAGCAACAAAACCAATTCAATTTTGATGATTTATTAAAGAATATGGGCGGTTTGGGTAATTTAGGTATGCCCGATTTAAGTCAGCTTTCTGCCATAGTTCCAATTTTACAAGCCTTTAATTCCCATGATGAAAGGTTAGATTTTATAAACGCATTAAAACCGCTTTTGTCAGAAGAACGGCAGAAAAAAGCGGATGAAGCAACAAAGCTTGTGAAACTGATGTCTGTATTACCTCTTTTAAGGGAAAGGGGAATAATGTAATGTCAGATTATTCATACCAGGACCTTATGAAAATGCAGAATGATGCAATCCGTAGGGCAGAAGATATGCAAAAAAGAGCGAGGCAAAGTGCAGGTCTTGAAAGAGAAAGACACGAGAAACAATCGAATACAACTGCAAAAAAAGAAGAACCCCGAAGAGTTCCGATGCCTAATGATTATTTAGATAATTTGAAGAATTACGGTTCAAACTCTTCCAAAAACGAAAGTGAACCAAAAGCGAGCGAAGAAGCAAAAAAAGAAAACAAAAATGAATATAAAAAAGAATATAAAAACGAACAGCACAACAACCGACCGAATTTTCAGAATAGCTTTGAAGATAAAATGAAAAGTGCTTTCGGAGATTTGAATATTGATAGTGATAAGGCATTGCTTTTATCTTTGATTTTGCTTTTGTCGGAAGAAAAAGCGGATGAGCTTTTAATTATGGCACTGATTTATATGTTGACATAAAAATGAAGGTAACGCGAAGCCTATCATCCCTGTTTGCTTCAGCAAATAGGGAGGGGGACCATTCTTCTTTGTGTAAAACATACCGACAGGCATATTTCGGTTGGTTGTGTTTTTGTTTGGATATAGTTCGGGCGGAATGGTGGTGGGTTGCCGCGTAAAGATTATTCTTCGCAGATGAGAGCAATAATAAATTAGTAAAAAGAATTATTAACTTCCCTCATCAACGAAGGAAAGAGGAAGCGTGGCAACCCACCACCACCCCGATTTAGCTTGTTTATAAAAAATGCGGATAGGCACGAAATAAACCTATCCGTAAATAAAGATATTCAAGGGTGGTCCCCCTCCCTATCCGCCGAGGCGGACAGGGATGATAAGCTTCGCAAAACTTTTACAGGACCATTTTATGAAACAATCAACTTTTTATATTTATCTCTCTTTTCAATTACAGTATATAAAAACCAAAAGAAAAAAGATGCCCAATGTAACAATTGGACATCTTTTTGTAATTTTTGGAATATTAAAGGTCAAGGAATTCTTTCTTGCACTGGTCTTCAAGAGCAAATCTTTCAACAATTGCCCAGAGGTTTTCATCTGTGATTGTGTTGATTCTCTTGCCGCTTGCAGTTGCCAGCATATAAAGCTGAGCTGCTTTTTCAACAGTTTCGATAAGACCGAAGGTTTCGTCCATATCCTTACCTGCACCGTAGATACCATGAAGACCCCAGATAACGAGTCTGTATTCTTCCATTTTCTTTGCAGTTGCAATACCGATTTCGTTGTTACCGCAAACCATCCAGGGAAGAACGCCAACACCATCAGGGAAAACAACGATACATTCAGTACACATTTCCCAGAGAGTATGAGTAAATTTCTTTTCATCAAGCTCGTGAATGTGGTTCATAGCAAGAGTGTATGTAGGATGAGAGTGCATAACAACTCTGTTTTCGGGGTTTGCTTTAAGTCTTGAAATATGGCTCATAAGGTGAGCGGGAAGCTCACTTGTGAATTTACCGCCATCTTTATAACCCCAGAGAAGCTCCGCAGTTGTGCCGTCCTTTGCAATACGGATGATACCAAGGTTTGTTTCGGGGTCAACCTCAACATTCTTGAAGTATTTACCTGTACCTGTAACGATGAAGATTTTACCTGTAAGGTAAGTTGCATCAAAGCCTGTGGGGATTTCACGGATAACATTGTTAAGGTCAAGGTATTCTGCAACCTGTTCCTCTTCAAGCATATAGCTGATGTTACCGCCGTTTCTTTCGTCCCAACCAAGGCGATACATATTAGCTGTTGCACGTTTCATTTCTTCCACAAAGGGAGCTGTTAAAATATCTTTCATACTCTTTTCACCAATACCTTTTCTTCATATTCTTTGATTTCTTTAAAGTAATCATTATTAACATTTTCTCTTGCGAGATATTCTGCCCAGATGTCACCAAAGGGAGCAGTTTTCATTTCTTCCTGAAGGCACATAAGCTCTGTGAAAGAGTTTTCTTCCTGAAGTGCTTTCATTTTATCTGTGGGTAAGAGCAGTGCATTGAGAAGTGATTTCTGCACATTTCTTACACCTGTTACC
>JAZNHK010000131.1:0-11700 GCA_045576915.1 Acutalibacteraceae bacterium | reverse complement strand
ATCCTCTTTACATCATATTTTTTTACCTCAAAAAGATACCTTACATACTCCTTACAAAAGGCTTCATCGTCAATATAGCCTCTGTCCAGCATTTTATCAACAGCCTTGCGTGAGCTTTCTGCACCGAATTTTAATTTCAGTTTATCGTAAAGCTCTTTTTCCGAATAGCTACGCATAGAAAGATATGTTATACCCTTTTCATAAGCAGAGCGAAAGCCTGCCTCCTCTTTCAAGGAAGCAAGCTCATCTTCTGAAATTTCCTGACCATCTTTGATACCGCAAAGGTACCAGTAGTCATCATAAAGTGTAAGGGTATAGGTTCCATCGATATAGATATGCACCTTATTTCCATTACCCTGCTTTGATGTAATTTTCATTTTCGTTTATTCGTCGTCATCTACAGCAATATCAATTCTTGCTCTGGCAGTTGCTTTTGAAACAGGTTCAGCAGGAGTTGGAGCAACCTGTTCTCTTCTTGAAATCGGATTTCGTGCGGAAATAATATTTTTAATACCTTCACGCACTTTACCTTCAACTTCTTCGCAGAACTCGGGATTATTTCTGATGTACTCTTTTACATTATCTCTACCCTGACCAAGTCTTTCTTCGCCATAATAGAACCATGCTCCGCTCTTTCTTACAACTTCCATTTTCACTGCAAGGTCAAGCAATTCACCATATTTGGAAATACCCTCTCCAAACATAATATCAAATTCAGCCTCTTTGAAAGGTGGTGCAACTTTATTTTTCACTATTTTGGCTCTTGTTCTTGAACCGATGAATTCATTACCGGGTCCTTTGAGCTGTTCAACTCTTCCTACATCAATACGTATAGTTGAATAGAATTTGAGTGCACGACCACCGGTTGTAACCTCGGGATTACCATATATAACGCCAACCTTTTCACGAAGCTGGTTTATAAAGATTACAACTGTATTTGATTTTGAAATAGCACCGGTTAATTTTCTTAATGCCTGTGACATAAGACGAGCGTGGAGATCAACATGGCTATCGCCCATTTCACCCTCAATTTCTGCCTTTGGAACAAGAGCAGCAACAGAATCAACAACAATAACATCAAGAGCACCGGAACGAGCAAGGTGTTCAGTTATCTCAAGAGCCTGCTCACCATTATCAGGCTGGGAAACAAGAAGAGAATCAATATCTACACCCAGAGCAGCAGCGTAAACCGGATCAAGAGCGTGTTCAGCATCTATAAATGCCGCTTCGCCACCCATTTTTTGTGCTTCTGCAACAACATGAAGAGCAAGAGTTGTTTTACCTGAGCTTTCAGGTCCGTAAATTTCAATTATTCTGCCACGGGGAAGCCCGCCGATACCTGTCGCAGCGTCAAGAGCAATTGAACCTGTGGGAATAGCTTCCACATTAAGACCTGCAGTTTCGCCCAAACGCATAATTGCACCTTTACCAAAGTTTTTTTCTATTTGTGAAAGTGCAGTTTCAAGAGCTTTACTTTTTTCGTTTTTTTCTGCCATTTTTTAAAATATCTCCTTCTAGTGTAAATCTTTTCAAATTTATATTTTGTAAACCTCTGATAATCCGGTGTACAAATGTTCGGTTACAAGTAGCATTATATATCATCATTTTCAAAAAATCAAGCAATTTTGAAAAAAATATTGGAATAATAGCCTCAAATATATGTGAAAGTTCATAAAATCGGACAATTTCAAAAAAAATACTTGCAATTGACGGGAAAAGGTGTTATCATACATTTCGTTGTCTTATGTTTAGACTTAAATGCTGAAAAATTGTGAAGGAGGTGCAGCTCAATGGCTAAATGTGAATTCTGCAACAAAGAAGTTGCTTTCGGCATCAAGGTTTCTCACTCTCACAGACGTTCAAACAGAACTTGGAAACCCAACGTTAAAAGAGTAAAAGCAATCGTAAACGGCTCTCCCAAGAGAGTATATGCATGCACACGCTGCTTGCGCTCCGGTAAGGTTACCCGCGCTATCTAAGTAACTTTTTTAAAAAGCATATTGCCCCGAAGTTCTGCTTCGGGGCTTTGCTTTTTTTATAAACTTTATTTTTGCCGGGTATCCTCTGGTGTAATATGTAAAACCAACCCAAAATTTTGTATAAACAAAACTATTGAAATTAACGCTCTTATGTAATATAATAAAATTTGTATAATAGTCTTTGAAAGGATGTGTTTTCTTGAACAAAAAGAAACTGTTAAGTTTTGTTTTATGTCTGGCACTCTTAATGTCGGGTTTTATTTATTCAAACAACCTGCCCACAGCAAAAAGCGGAACAACCGGCGTTTACGAAAGCAAGGTACCTGTTACACCGCCTGAAAAGGATTTTTCATACGAACCGATTTCCGATGGTTTTGCCGAAGGTGTAACCATAACCGGTTATTCCGGAAAAGAAACAAAAATCATCATCCCTGAAACCATCGATGGTTTAGACGTTGTTGATCTTGCTTCGGATGTGTTTTCTCACAATGAAAGCCTTACGTATATAAAGCTCCCTTCAAAACTTTTATACCTGAGCGGAAACTGTTTTACCGGTTGCTCTTCTCTTATGGAAATAGATGTTTCTGAAGAAAACCCTTATTTTATGTCCATTGATGGAGTTCTTTATTATAAAGACGAGTCAGATAACACACCTACCATCTTAGCAAACTTCCCCGGAGGAAAAGGTGGAGTATTTACTGTTCCTTATGGTGTTGATACAATTGGTGCTTACGCTTTCAGCGAGTGTTACAATCTGACTGAAGTGAATATGTATAACACTGTTATAACTATTGACTCGTACGCTTTTGCTCATTGTTGGAATCTTCAAACCATCCGTTTAAGCGACAACCTTAGAATACTTAGAAAAAAAGCTTTGGCACATTGTGATTCTCTTAAACGAATTGACTTACCATCAAATATAACCTATATGGGTGAAGACGCTGTTTTAGGTGACATCGATTCCAATGACAACAAATTCTACTATTTTGTTGATGGTATTTCTTGCACAAAGGATTCTTATGCTCATAATTATCTGGTTAAACAAGGTCTTCCTGCAGATATTATAATCTTAAACAAACCCGCCATCACGGATAACGATACCGGTATAAGAGTTATTGATGCCTACAGTATTCTCCCTGCGGATAAAGATATTGACATTGTAATAAAAGAAGCCTCAATTTCAGAGGTTGAAAACATTTTACCCACAAGGTATTCCCGTGGTTTTGTTTTTGACATAAGCTTTACAGAGAGTAATAAAGATTATCCGCTTAACGGCAAACTCATTTTAAACTTTGATAAAGTTTGTCCCGGTGCAATTCCAAGTGCAACAAAAGTATATCAGCAAATCGGCAACGAATTGGTTCTTGTAAGCGGTTCAGCACAGACACCCTTTGTTGGTGCACAAATAACAAATGGCGGACGTTTTGTTATTCTTGTAAATGACGATTTTTCAAAAACCGGTGACGTTGATGGCGATGGCGTTGTTAGCCTTTTCGATGTAAAGGCAGCACTTCACGCCTCCATAGGAAACCTTATGCTCACTTCTGAGCAAAGCTCAGCCGCAAATGCCGACGGTTCAACAGACAATAAAATAACAACAGAAGATGCACGTGCAATTCTTCGTCTTGCAGGCGGAATGTCTGCTGAATAATACATTTTCGGAGGTATTTACAATGATTGGTATAGGCAAATACAAAGTAAACATTGACCATATGTTTTACAGGGGTGAGGCCGTTTTTGAAATAGATTACAAAGACGGTAACTATGAACTTGAAATTGAAGTTGATGATGCGGATATTGATTTAGATGTAACAATCATTGAAGCAGAAGAAGATGACGACACTCTTGATGCAAAAGCAGCCGTTCCGCTTCTCCCCGGAAAAGAAATTGATATTCACCTTACTTTTGATGATGAAGGATGTAGTGGTTATCTTAAAATCCCTTTTGTCGGGAAAATCAAAATTAAGGACGCTGTAAGAATCTGATTTTTAATACCGTTTTACCCAAGGTTTGAGTAAAACGGTATTTTTTATAACTATGAAAGGGGTGTAAAAGCTTGGCAGAAAATAAAATACGCGATAAAAAAACACCCAATCTGCCCGAATGGTTCAAGCTTGATAATGCTGCTTCCGTCTTCCCGGGTCAGAATACTGCTACATGGTCAAATATATTCCGCTTTTGCATTGAGCTTAAAGAGGAAGTTGACCCCACCAGACTCAACCGGGCATTGGAAAGTATAATGCCGCGGTTTCCGGGATTTGATGTTCGAATCAGAAAAGGTTTGTTCTGGTATTATTTTGAAAAAAATCCAAATACCTCTCCGGGGGTCAAACCTGATATTCAAAACCCTTGCCACAGAGTTAAATTCAAAGAAAATAAAGGCTATCTTTTCAGAGTTTATTACCACGGTAAAAGAATTGCCGTTGACACTTATCACGCTATTACAGATGGCCACGGTGCAGCAATTTTCACTTGTACACTTGTTGCTCAATACCTGAAACTTTGCGGTCACAATATTTCCACCGGCGGTCTTGTTATTGATTCAAACGAGCCACCGAAAAAGCAAGAGCTTGAAGATACATTTTCAAGAATTGCAAACTCAAAGGGAAAAATCAAACGAAGTGACAAATACGTTTATCACGCCAAAGGAACAAAGCTTCCCAAGCACATGGTAAACATCATTTCCGGAACAATGTCCTTTAAGGAAATCCATCAATACACAAAAGAACACGGAGTAACAGTTACAGAATTCTTTGCCGCTCTTCTTATGCAAGTGCATATTGATAAGCAGCGAAAAGAAAACAAAAAGCAAAAAGAGGTTTCTGTTCAGATTCCTATCGATTTAAGAAGTGTGTACCAAACAGAAACTTTACGAAATTTCACAATTTGCCTACGTGCAAAGGTAGACCCTCAATTAGGCGACTACTCCTTCGAGGAACTCTTAAAGCAGGTAGCTTATCAATTACGCCTGGCAAATGACGAGAAAAAGCTTAATGCAATGGTAACTGCTAATATGGGACTTGAAAGAAATCCTGTTTTAAAATTCCTGCCCTTAGCAGTTAAGGATTTAGGTGTTGGAATCTCCTTTATGATTACGGGCGAACAAACCACATCTGTCCTGCTTTCAAATCTTGGTGCTGTAAAATTACCCGAGGATATGCTACCCTTTGTAGAAAAAGCATTCCTTATGCCCGGACCGGGTGTACGTAATGCAATCCGTTGCGGTCTTGCAACAGTTGGCGACAATATTGTTCTGACCGCTGCAGGTATTTATAGAGAAACTGACCTGGAACGCGAAATTTTCACACGATTGGTAAAAATGGGCTTCCATGTAAAAATCGAAAGCAACATAGACTAACAACTATAAGAAGGATGTTTAAATATGTCATACTGTGTTAACTGCGGTGTGGAGCTTGACAAAAGTGCTCATAAATGTGCTCTTTGCGACACCCCCGTATATAACCCCAACGAAAAAAGCGAGGAAACATCGCTCCCCTTTTCACATACCCCTGATATTCCTGTGGGAATAAAACAAAAATTCATCGCACTTATTGTTACATTCATACTTTTAATTCCAAATATAGTCTGTATGTTTATAAACCTGTTTTTCTCTCCCGAAAACCTTTGGTTTATATATGTAGCATCAACTTCATTCTTGTGTTGGATTTTATTTGTATTTCCATTCTTTACAAAAAAACTCCATCCCTATCTAATGTGGGGATTTGACTCTTTAGCAATAGCACTTTATACTTTGGTTTTCTATGCCAATGACCCAAGCGATGCAAAGTGGTATTTCAACATTGCGATTCCGGTAATCGGTATACTTTCCGCTTGTATATTCTACTTTATATATTGGTATAGACAAAGAAAACGCCACTGGACCTCTAAGGTGTTGCATATTTTTATTGACCTTGTAATATGCCTTTCGGTTGCAAGTGTTTGCTTCTTTTTAAGCCATTACATTGTGGCAACTGAAATCGCTATCACTTCAGGCATCTGTTGTCTTGCACTTGTTTTCTTCTGGCTTTATGCCAACAAAAGCAAAAAAGTCCGTGCATGGCTTGCAAAAAAATTATTTGTTTAAAAAATTTATCACTCCTGCAAATTCACTATGAATCGCAGGAGTGATTTTTTTATATTCTTATTGCCGGAGCTTTAAGGACACCTGTTTTGCGAAGTACATATTCGTAAGACCAGTTTCTGCCTGTGCTTCTCCATGCACCGGGTCCGTGCCAGGATTCTTTTTCATTAACAAGGTGAATTGGTCCGAAAGAGTTATATCTATGGATATACAGCTTAATTCCGATTTCGTGCTGACCATTTGAAATGTCTTCAATCTTAAGGTTATATGGCGGATAGATTATTCTACCTTTCTTTTCACCATCAAGCTCAACTGTTACAAGAGCACCTCTGTAGTCAGAAACTTCAACCTCAACGCTGTTATTTTCAACATCTACAGGAATCTTATAGTTTATTACACCACTATAGAACGGGAAGCCTTGTGAAAGAATTTCACCAAATCCGATTTTTTCGGGCAACGGAATAATTGTTGCTTGTGTACCCATAAGCTTTACACCAAAATAACCTAAAACAAATACCGTTTCAAGATTTGCGGAAGGACCAAAGGGGTATGTAATAAGAAGCTCATTTTCGCCCTTTTTGATTTGGGGAAGTTTAACCTTATAAATGGAGAAGTCCACATAATTATCAACAATTTCATTGGAAACTTTTTCACCATTGAACTGAATTGTTGCTTTATGAGCATCTTCCAGACCGAGGAATGCACCTTCGTAATCAATTTCACTATTGAATGTGTATCTTAAAGTAACCTTGCTTACATCGGGCATATCCCCATAAACCCAAGGCTGAACAATTGCTTCACCGCGGTGACGAAGACCCAATCTCTTACGGCAAATATTATCAAGCCTGAGAATCTCTTCTTTTGGTGAAAATTCCTTTTCACCCTCAATCTTAAATTCAGCCATATCAAGAACAAGGATATTTTCCTCTGAAAGCTCATAATTTGTAAGAGAAGAAACTCTGATTTCTGTCTTTTCCTCTTCTGCCTTTTCGGTAGCGGGTGACACTGCATTAACATCAACAAGCTTATAAAGTCTTGAATCATAGCCGCCCATATGTTCACTGATAACAGTTTTTCCGTTTTCTGTTTTATAAACTGCAGGGTAAATATCACCATTTTGTGTATCGTAAATAAGAACACCATATTCGCCGTTAATGGTAATTCTTATATCATCACCACGGTCGATATCTTTATTGTAGGGCTCTTTATCATGGCAGACAAACAACCATTTGCAATCATCATCCTGACGAAGCTGATAAATGAGGTCATCTGTAAATCTGCCATCATCGTATCTTAATGTAATGACTCTGTCTTTTTCCATAGCGGTGATAAGTGCAGAGCGGGTATAGTCAATATGCTCACTTATATCGAAAAGTGCCTTACCTCTTTCGGAAGCAACAGCGTCGCAAAGCTCAGGTGCTGCTCCAAGGAAAATAAGTCTGCCTCCGTTTTTGCGGAAATCTTCAAGACGTTCTAACGTGCTTGAACGCAAAGTTTCGCAAGCCGGAACAATAATTGTATCATACTCCATTTCGCCAACCTTAAAGGGGGCAGAGCCTTTTTCGCAAAGAGAAGGCAAAAGTGATTCACAAATGAAGTTGAAATCTATACCACCCTCAAGAAGCCACTTAGTAAGGCTAAGGAAGTTTTCATCTGTACCATCACGGAAGATTGCAGATTTATCATTGGGACCCCAATGAAGCCAGAAGCTTTCAACGGGATGAATAACACCAACCTTGATAACAGGCTTACCTCTTGTGAGAGCGGTATTGACTCTTGCAAAATGGTCTTCAATTGCACCATATTCTTTATACCATGGTGACTGATAAGAAATTGATGCAGGATAGTCACGCTTTGCTTCACCTGCCATAGCATACCAGGAAAGGTGAGGCACACGCACGGTAATTCCCAAAGCCGCCTGCCAATCCCCCTGATGCTTATAGGTTCTGAAATCGCAATCCCAGCCCGTTACGCCATAAAGTTCGGAGAGAACGCCCTCATATCCGAACTGATGAGCTGCAGACTGAGCCTGCTTTGCGGTTGTAAATTCGTGAGAGTTACAAAGCAAATCAATACCGGGAAGCTGGAAGCTTCTGTATGAACGCATAGCCTCGCCCAAAGCAGCCGTCTGACTATGTAAAGTTGGTTCTTCCATCATATGACCCGTAAGTGCTATGCCATTTTCGGCACACCAGGAGCCTACTGTATCTGCAAAGGATTGGGCAAAAAGCTCTGCAATAAAATCGTGATAACGATAGCGGTGGATTGATGGTGCACTATCCTTCAAATCCCAGAAAATTTCGGGAAGTGTATCAAGAATATCAGCACCATAAGCATCTTTATAAAGTTCAGGAACCTTATCAGTCCACGGCATTGTAACATCCTCTGTATCAAAGGAATTATCAAATGTCTGTTTTCTTGTAAACTGAGGCTCATCGGTAAAGATTGCAGGAACAGTTTTATCAAACTCATCCCCTACGCTCTCTTTATACTTTTCGTGAGTAATCTCAATAAATTTCTTAATTGCATCCTTATTAAGTGTATCAACGTAAGTCTGGTCATTATGCCAGCTGTTTTTTGTATACACATCAAGGAAAGCATACCATTTTGTACCCTTTGCCTCCTCAGCTTCACCTATTCTTTTGTAGGATTCCAGATAACCCTCGGAATCAAGAATAACATCATAGCAAGCAATGAGAGTTTCATTACCTGAACGACCTGCATCAGAACGGCTGATATCACCTGATGAAAATGCCACACCATTTTTATTTGAAGTCCAGAGCAAATCTCTTGCACGATATCTTTCATCACAGGTAACCAGACCGCCTGCTGCACCTGAGGGCCAACGGTCCTCATCATAAAGCCAAGCAAGCATTTCCTCACCTTTTGCCTTATCAACACAAGCTTTGACAAGCTCCATGTATTCTTCGCTTAAATACTTGTTTTTAAGACCTGTTCTTACGTGCATATGGAAACCGCCCAGGCCCATTTCCTTAAACACATCAATCTGACGACAAAGCTCTTCCTTTGTAAGCAGATTATTCCAAGCCCAGAAAGGTGTTCCGCGGTATTCCGCAGTTGGATTTTTAAACAACTCATCCGCCAAAGCGGGAGTAGAATTTTTCTTATATAGCACAGGATTACCTCCCTATTTTCAAAGTAATTCAATTTTATCATAGCACTTTTTTAAAAGCAACAAAAACAGTCTATCGGGAAGTTACAATTTCGCGGTTGTATTATGTGCAATTTGTATGATATAATTTAGTAAGTAAATTCTGATTCGGAGTGTTTTTTATGAAAAAAGTCGGAAGAAAAGTCCATTTAATGGCACCTGCAGATTCAGTAAGAAGAATTGGTGAGGGTTCATTTATCCGTTTAAATGATGGTAGCATTTTATTCGCCTTTACTGAATTTTTAGGCGGAAGAGAAGATGAAGATATTGCTCGTATTTCCTACATTTCTTCAACTGACGAGGGCGAAAGCTGGTCAGAAAGAACACTTCTTTTTGAAAAGGCAGAAAATGATGTTAATATTATGAGTTTTTCTTTTTTAAGAATGGGAAATGGTGATATTGGTGCTTTCTATATTGTTAAAAATAAAGATGGCTCCGACACCATTGTTATGAGACGCTCTTCTGACGAGGGAAAAACATGGAGTGAACCTCAGAATTGCTTAATCGCTCTCGAAAAACCCGATTATTTCATTCTCAATAATGACAGAGTTTTAAAGCTTAAAAACGGAAGAATTATTCTTCCTCTTGCAAGGCACACTATTCATGACAATGACGAAGAATTGCACAAGGGTGAGCTTGTATTTTTCTATTCCGATAATGACGGCTACACATGGAATAAAACCGCACAGGAACTGAAATCACCATTCCCTAATGATAAAATCGGATTTCAGGAACCGGGACTTTACGAGCTGCCCGATGGTAAAATCTGGTGCTACATCAGAACTCTTTTAGGTTATCAATATGAGTGTTACTCCGAAGACAATGGTGAAACCTGGTCCACACCCGAACCAAATATATTTTTTTCATCCCCTGCCTCCCCTATGTCAGTTAAAGATTTCAAAGACCAAACAGTTGCAATTTTCAACCCCATTCCCGAGCATATTTTAAGAGATGACGATGCCGAATTCTGGGGCAGAACACCATATACTATGGCAGTAAGGAAAAAGAACGAAACCGCATTTACACAAGAAAAGCTTTTTTATCTTGAAGACGACCTTAATAACGGCTACTGCTACCCTGCCACCATTGAGGGCGAGGATTATCTTCTTGTTGCCTATTATCACTCCAATAACACCGATTGTTGCCTTAACAGCACAAAAATCATCAAAATTATGTACGAAGAATTGAAATAACTATAGTACTATTAAAAAATCCCAAGGAGAAAATATGGCAAAAGTATATTTAATCTGTGGTAAAATCTGTTGTGGTAAAACCACTTATGCTAAAAAAATGTGTACAGAAAACAAAGCAATTTTGCTTTCGGCTGATGAAATTATGCTTTCTCTTTTTGATCAATGTTGCGGAAGAGAATTGCATATGGAATATGAAACAAGAATAAAAAATTATCTTTTTGATAAGTCGTTAGAGCTTATTGAAAAAGAAATTGATGTGGTTCTTGATTGGGGCTTCTGGACAAGAGAGGAACGCGACGCTACAAAGGAATTTTACAAATCCCGTAACATCGATTGCGAACTTCATTATATCGAAATTGACGATGAAACCTGGGAGTATCAATTGAATAAAAGGAACAATGAAATACTGGATAATGAAGTAAAGGCATATTACCTCGAACATAATCGTGCTCTGGAATTTGCCTCTATGTTTGAGATACCTGATATGGACGAAATGGATATTCTGGTATAGTATTTTACTCTTGCATTGGTATATTTTGTATGTTATTATTAAAATGTATATTTTTGAGATTTACGGAGGTAGAAAATGAAACACGCAGATCTTATCAAACAAATGACTCTTGAAGAAAAGGCAAGCTTTTGTTCAGGTCTTGACTATTGGCACACACCCGGAATTGAAAGACTCGGTATCCCTGTTGTAATGTGGACTGATGGCCCTCACGGCATCAGAAAACGTGCAGAAAAAATGGATAAGGAGCAGGCAACAAGCCTTAAAGGTGTTCCTGCAATCTGCTATCCTACAGCGGCAACAACCGCTTGCTCCTGGGACCCTGACCTTATTTATGAAATGGGTGTTCTTTTAGGTGAAGAGTGCCTTAAAGAGCAGGTAAGCGTTCTTCTGGGACCGGGCACAAACATCAAGCGTTCACCCCTTTGCGGAAGAAACTTTGAATATTTTTCAGAGGATCCCTTCCTTGCAGGTGAGATTTCCGCCGCTTTTGTAAATGGCGTTCAGTCAAAGGGTATAGGCACATCACTTAAGCACTTTGCAGGTAATAACCAGGAAACACGCCGTATGACAGTTGACAGCGTTGTTGATGAGCGTGCCTTCCGTGAAATATATCTCACATCATTCGAAAAAACTGTTAAGAAAGCACAGCCCTGGACAATTATGTGTGCTTACAACAGACTTAACGGCACATACTGTGCAGAAAATAAATGGCTCCTTACAGACGTTTTGCGTGATGAATGGGGCTATAAGGGTATGATTGTTAC
>JAZNHK010000130.1:0-8556 GCA_045576915.1 Acutalibacteraceae bacterium | reverse complement strand
ATAAAGTGGAAGATTTAAAGAAATACTTATATTTTATTCCACTTGTTTTTATTGCAACGGTCAACTTGTGGAATGGTATTAATATTAACAATTCAGCAAGTGAAATAATATTCCATATTTTGACTATGATAAATATCGGTTTTATCGAAGAAATCATTTTCAGAGGATTTCTTTTCAAAATGATGGAAAAGCAAAATATTAAGATTGCCATTCATATATCTGCAATAACCTTTGGAATGGGACACATTGTTAATTTGTTGAACGGAGCTGATTTAATTCCTACCTTAATACAGATTTGTTATGCGATTTCAATCGGTTATCTGTTCGTTATTATATTTTATAAAAGCAAATCGCTTGTTCCCTGCATAATAACACATTCAGTTACAAATTCACTTTCTATATTTAATGTTGATAATTCATTGTCGTTATATGTAGCACCGGTTTTTTTAACAATACTACCTGTTTTTTATGCGATATATATAAGCAAAAAAGTTAAGGAATAATAATTTCCCCACTTTGCTAACTGCAGCTCAGCCAGCCATCAAGGATTAATTCCTGACACAAAAAATTCCACCCGAGAGATCGGTGGGTTTTGGTTGTAAATTTCACTTAGATATGATATATTCTCAACAAAGAATGCAATAAATTCTGAAAGGTGATGCAAATGAAGGTTGTTATTTCAATAGATTCCTTCAAGGGCAGTTTACCCTCCATGCAAGCAGGTAATGCAGTTAAGGATGCTATTCATAGATTAAATATCAATACTGAGGTTGTAGTAAAGCCGCTGGCTGATGGTGGCGAGGGTACTGTAAAAGCTTTTGCTGAAACTTCTGATTCAGAAATAGTTAAATTAAAGGTAAAGGGACCTTTATTAAAGCCTGTGGTTGCTGAATATTGTATTTTAAAAGATAATAATACTGCAGTTATAGAAATGGCGGCTGCCTCGGGAATAACGCTGATTTCTGCCCACGAGAGAAATCCTTTAGAAACCACAACCTATGGTGTTGGAGAAATCATTAAGGATGCAATCCAAAAAGGGTGTAGAAATTTTATTGTTGGTATAGGCGGCAGTGCAACAAACGATGGCGGAACAGGTATGCTGACAGCTTTGGGATATGAATTTTTAGATGAAAATAGAAATCCGATTTCTTTAGGCGCAAAGGGTCTGAAAGATTTGAGTAGTATAAAAGCAGACAATGTTGTGCCTGAGCTTATAGATTGTATCTTTAATATCGCGTGTGACGTTACAAATCCTCTTTGCGGTGAAAACGGCTGTAGTGCCGTGTTCGGTCCTCAAAAGGGGGCATTACCCGAAATGATAGAAAATATGGACACATGGCTCGGAAATTATGCGGAAATTGCGAAAAGAGTCTCTGAAAAAGCAGATGAAAATTATCCGGGGGCAGGTGCGGCAGGTGGCTTAGGCTTTGCATTTTTAACCTTTACAAATGCCACTTTGAAACCAGGTATCCAAGTTGTTTTGGAGGAAACGGGTATAGAGGAGCATATCAGAAATGCAGATATCGTTGTAACTGGAGAGGGTCGTCTGGATTCTCAGACGGTTATGGGAAAAGCACCTATTGGTGTAGCTGGGCTTGCGAAAAAGTACGGTAAAAAAGTAATTGCGTTTTCGGGCTGTGTAGCAGATGATGCTGAAGTATGTAACGATTATGGGATAGATGCTTTTTTCCCTGTTTTAAGGAACATTACTACCTTGGAAGATGCACTTGATATCAATAATGCTTATAAGAATTTAACAGCAACAGCATATCAGGTATTCAGATTGGTGCTTTAATAATGCTTTCGCAACGCGAAATGATTTTAAAGGGTATGCAAAAAAGCATAGACTGCATAAAACAATATGAGATAAGGAATTGAATAGGAATAAATAACCTATAAAAGCCCATAAAAATACACAAAAACTACAGGTAGTAGAAAAAACAAGGTTTTATGCTGCAAACAAACTTCGCCGCTCGACGTGCCTTTGTACGCCTTCGGGCAAGCCCCGACTAGGCCAAAGCCTTATTGGAGCTCAGTTTGTTCGTTTTGCATCTTTTTCTATCCCCACAAAAGAGTGCGGGGATATTGTCTATAATGATTTTATAAAAACAAAAGGGAGTTTGACTATATGCTTACACTAGACCGTGCAAAGGAATTACTAAAAACTACAACAACACAAGAGCATCTTTTTCTGCACGCTAAGAATGTATCAGTAGCAATGGGTGGTATGGCAGAACACTTTGGTGAGGATAAACAGCTCTGGATGGCAATCGGTCATCTTCATGATTATGATTATGAACAGTTTCCTGAAGAGCATCTTCAGCATACAGAAAAGGCGCTTCTTACAGAAGGACTTACAGAGGTAGAAGTTCGTGCAATTCTTGCTCACGGTTTTGGTCATTGTAATGATGTAGAACCGTTAACGAATCTTGAAAAATCATTGTTTACTGTAGACGAGCTTACCGGTATAATTCAGGCGGCTGCTCGTATGCGACCTATGGGTATTACCGATATGGAAATCTCAAGTTTTATGAAGAAATTCAAGGATAAAAAATTCGCCGCAAAATGTGACAGAGAAGTAATTCGAAAGGGGTGTGAAATGCTTGGGATGGAAGTCAGAGATGTGGCAGAAATCTGTATTGCGGCTATGAAGGATTTTGCTGACGAGTTGCAAATCGGGCCAAAAGAATAAATATTAAAAAAGAGAGAAAATTTTGGCAGAAGCGATAGAAAATTACTTATTTTTAAAAATGAATAATATATTTATGTAAATATATAAAATAAAGTGGGGGAGTCAAAATGAAAAATCTTGGCTATTATAACGGTGTGTGGGATGAAATTGGAAAAATGACTATCCCTATGAGCGATAGAGTTTGTTTTTTTGGCGATGGTGTTTATGATGCCACATATAGTCGCAATTATAAAATATTTTCTATAGATGAGCATATAGACCGTTTCTATAACAGTGCAAAATTTCTTGAAATAGAGTTGCCTTATACAAAAAAGGAACTGAAAGATGTTTTAAACCATATGGTTCAAAAAATGGATACAGGTGAAAACTTTGTTTATTTTCAGGCAACAAGAGGAAACAATGAAATCAGAAGCCATGTTTTTCCCGAGGGTGCTAAGGCAAATATATTGATAAATATTTACCATAAGGAAATTCTTGATTTAAACAAGAAGATTCAGCTTATTACAATGGAGGATACCCGCTTTTTGCATTGTAACATAAAAACCCTGAACCTTATTCCTGCAGTTATTGCATCTCAACGGGCAAAAGAAGCAGGGTGTTTTGAAACGGTTTTCCATAGACACGGAAGAGTTACTGAATGTGCACATAGTAACATTCATATCATAAAAAACGGTCAGTTGATTACTGCACCTACCGATAATCTCATTTTACCCGGAATTGCGAGAAAGCATATAATTGATGTGTGTAAAAAAATGAATATTGCGGTTTGTGAGGAACCCTACTTTTTAGAGCAATTGTTTGATGCGGATGAAGTTCTGGTTTCGTCAGCAGGAGCACTTTGCCTTTCTGCTGATAAAATCGATGGAGAAAAAGTGGGAGGAAAAGCTCCGGAATTATTAGGAAAGATTCAGACAGCTTTATTAAATGATTTTATTTCGCAAACTAACTGAAATGAATTGTAAATGATTTAAAAATTCCTGCAGATTGTAGGCGTATTCTTTAGAATGGTCTGCTATTCTGTGGGTTTTTGCATTTTGCACAGAATTTTTTGTTAAAACTTGTTAGTTTTTAACACAACATAGAATTGTTTAATCAGCAGTTCTTTTTTCTTGAAAACTGGTGTTTTAAGTCATATAATCAAACAGTAAAAGAATAAAAAGTGGTGGATATTATGGAAAAAACAAAGCAATCAGTTTTCAAACCAAAACTTATTTCTTGTCTGAAAGGTTATAGTGGTGCTCAGTTTGGTAAGGATTTGACATCGGGTCTTATTGTTGCTATTATTGCACTTCCTCTTTCAATTGCTCTTGCACTTGCATCAGGTGTTGCTCCTGAGCAGGGGCTTTACACAGCGATAATTGCAGGTTTTGTTATTTCAATGCTTGGCGGTAGCCGTGTTCAGATTGCAGGTCCGACTGCAGCGTTTGCTACAATAGTTGCTGGTATTGTTGCAGAAAATGGATTTTCCGGGCTTGTTCTTGCAACACTTATTGCAGGTGCATTACTCATATTTATGGGTGTTTTTAAGCTTGGCAGTCTTATAAAATTTATTCCATATACTATTACAACAGGCTTCACAACCGGAATTGCTGTTACTTTGATTATTGGTCAGATTAAAGATTTCCTTGGGCTTACTTTTGTAAACTCGCCTATTGAAACTGTTGAAAAAGTTGAGGAAGTCGTGCATCAATTCAACACACTAAATTTTGAAGCTTTAATAATTGGTGCAATTTCTCTGGCAGTTCTTATTGTTTTTCCTAAGTTTATCAAAAAAATCCCGGCATCAATTTTTGCAATAATTATTTCAGCGGTGCTTGTTAAAGTGCTTGATATGAATGTGAACACAATAGGTTCATTATATACAATTTCGTCAGCATTGCCTGTTCCGTCTGTTCCTGAATTTTCTTTTGAAACTGTAAAAGCCATTATCCCTGATGCATTTACAATTGCTGTGCTTGCAGCGGTTGAATCCCTTCTTTCCTGCGTTGTTGCGGATGGTATGACCGGTAGCAGACATAATTCCAATACAGAGCTCATTGCCCAGGGTGCAGGTAATATTGCATCAGCATTGTTTGGCGGTATTCCGGCTACAGGTGCAATTGCACGAACAGCGGCAAATATAAAAAATGGTGGCAGAACACCCATTGCAGGCATGGTTCACGCAGTTGTACTTCTTCTCGTTCTTGTGGTTCTTATGCCTTATGCTGCACTTATTCCTATGCCGACTATTGCCGCAATTCTTTTTGTTGTTGCTTATAATATGAGCGAGTGGAGAGAGTTTGTTGCAATTATTAAAAAAGCACCTAAAAGCGATACTCTTATTCTTCTTGTTACTTTTATTCTTACAGTTGTGTTTGATCTTGTTGTTGCAATTGTTGTAGGTGTCATCCTTGCAACCGTTATGTTTATGAAACGTATGAGCGATGTTACAGATGCTTATGGTTGGAAAGAAATTGACGAAACTACCGATGATGAAAGCATCCGACTCAAAAAAGTTCCTGAAAATACAATGGTATTTGAAATTACAGGTCCTATTTTCTTTGGTGCGTCAACAAAGATTGCTGATGTTATCAAAAATGCAAGCCAGCAGGTGCTTATCCTGAGAATGAGAAGTGTTCCGGCTATTGATGCAACCGGTCTTCACAGCTTTGAAACAATAATAAAATTGTGTAAAAAGCAGAACAAAAAGCTCATTCTTTCTCACGTTAATGAACAACCTATGAAAACCCTCGAAAAAGCAAAGCTTACTGATGAAGTACTCTTTGCTGATAATATAGATAGTGCCTTGGAAATGGCAAAAAATCAGAATTGAAATTGAATCCTCTTGAAGCATTTCAAGGGGATTTTGTGTTAGCTACTTTAAATTTCATTTCAAGTGTGATATACTCTTCGTATATCTTGTACAAATAAAATTGGAGGGGTAGTTATGCTTAATTGGATTATAGAAGAATTAGGTCTTGTTTACAGGGAGGCTTGGGCATTGACTCAGGCTTTGGAGCATCTTAAAAATGTGCTTTCAAATTTTTCTGTAAAAGGTGCTATTGCCGGTTTAACAGCTGTGGTTGAGCTTTTGTGTATGCTTTTTTTCGGCACACCTGTTACACCAAGAGGGCAGGAGCTTGATTTAACCGGTTATGAAATGGTTTTTTATGAGGAATTTGATGGAGATTCTCTTGATACGGACCTTTGGTATTATAGAGGTGTTGGTGTAGAAAGAGGAGGCTATACTGCATCAAGTCAAGTATCTTTCAAGGATGGCAATGCGATTTTAACAGGAGAATACCTTGAAGACGGTGAGTTTGGTGCCGGTTGGTATGGTGCAGAAATAGCCCTTCACGAATGGTATAAAAACGGATATTTTGAAATCCGCTGTATATGTAGCGAGAGTGATGCATTCTGGAGTGCGTTCTGGCTTCAGGCAAAGCATCCCTATGAAGCAGAGTATTCCCAGGGTGGCATTGGCGGAGCAGAGTTGGATATTTTTGAATGCTTCGCTGATAATTGTATTACATCAACCATACATTGTGCAGGCGTTGATGGTGAGCAGGAGGGCTTCCAGTCAGCAATTCTTGGTGATTTCAGGGTTAATAAGCCTTGTGAACAGTATAATACCTATGGTCTTGAATGGACAGAGGAAGAATACATATTCTATATAAACGGAGTTGAAACTGCACGTTCAACATTTGGTAATGGTGTTTGTCAGGAAAAGCTTCAGCCTATTGTGTCACTTTGTACACCGGATAAAGAAAGTTTAGACAAGTTAGAAAAAGATTATAAATGTGAATTTATTGTTGATTATGTAAAAATATATCAAAAGTGATAAAAAACCTTGTAGGCGATTTTAATTTGATTTCGCTTGCAAGGTTTTTTGCAGTTAAAGCATATTGCAAAACAAGCGTTATAGTGTTAAAATATAAGTGTGAATAAAGATAAATGGAGAATTATAACATTAAATGAAGAAAGTCAGCGAATACAAATCGCTTTTTAACAGTCTTAAAGCAGAATGGTTATGGCTTTTAAAAACTATGGGCCACTATCGTTTTGAAATATTTATTTATACAATAATCGGTGTTGTGGGTATTGTTATGGGGCTTGGTGCAAGTGTTGCATCAAAATATCTTATTGATGCAGTTATAACCCACAATAATGAAACAATTGTTTCTGCAGCGGCATTGGTTGTTGGGTTGGGTGTATTTCAAATTGCCATAAATGCGGTGGCTTCTCTTATTTCATCCCGTGTGGGCACACGTGTCAGCAATGAAATTCGTTCAGGTATCTATGGTAGTATGGCAAATGCCCGCTGGGAAAGCATTAACAAATATCACTCCGGTGACCTTATTAACCGCCTTGAGGGTGATGTTATATCGGTTTCGGGTAATGTAATTTCGTTTTTGCCAGGTCTTTTAACAAAATTTATGCAGTTTTTTGGTTGTCTTATCATAGTTTTATATTATGATGCAACTTTAGCAATCCTTGCACTTATGAGTGCACCTGTGTTGTTTTTCTCTTCAAGATTTATGACAAAAATGATGAGAAAATATAATCTGGAAAGCCGTCGTATGAATGGTGATATTTTGTCATTCAGTGAGGAATCTGTTCAGAATTTGCAGACCATAAAAGCTTTCGGTCTTACAAAGGAATATTCCAAAAAATTCATGGTTTTATTGGAAGGTTATCGTAATATGCGATTGGCACACGATAAATTCAATATTCTTACAACTCTTTGCCTTTCAGCAATCGGGCTTCTTGTGTCTTATTCCTGTTATGGCTGGGGCGTTTACAGGCTTTGGCAGGGGGCTATAACTTACGGCACAATGACCTTGTTTTTGCAACTTTCCGGAAGTCTTACATCTTCATTTTCTGCAATCGTTTCAATGGTGCCCGGTATGATTTCTGTGGCAACTGCCGCAGGTAGAGTAAAGGAAATAACCGAGCTTCCGAAGGAAGATTTTTCTGCCGAAGCTTATGCAGAAGAATTGCTTGATAAAGCCCGTGAAGAGGGCGTCAGCCTTATTGCCGAAAATGTCAGCTATACTTATGATGACAGCGAGAAAACTATATTGAACGGAATTGATTTTTTGGCTTCGCCCGGTGAAACAATTGCTTTTGTGGGTCCGTCCGGTGAGGGTAAAACAACAATTTTAAGGCTTATTTTAGGGCTTGTAGAAAAATGTGATGGTAGCCTGAAGCTAAGCGTTAAAGATGGGGGCGAGATAGATGTTTGTGCAAGCACAAGGCGTTTTTGTTCCTATGTGCCACAGGAGAATGCTGTGTTCAGTGGTACTGTGGCAGAGAATTTGAGAATAGTTAATCCCACTGCAACGGATGAAGAACTCAAAAATGCCTTGGCTGTTGCAGATGCTTTGGATTTTATAGAAAATTTGCCTAAAGGAATGGAAACAGTTGTTGGTGAAAGAGGCGTCAATTTCTCAGAAGGTCAGGTTCAAAGGTTGTCAATAGCAAGAGCAGTTCTTTGCAATGCACCACTCCTTGTTATGGATGAAGCAACCTCTGCTCTTGATAAAGATACGGAGGAAAGGGTTCTTAAAAAGCTTATGGAATCCGACAACAAAAGAACATGTATAATAACAACTCACAGACCCAGTATGCTCAAATACTGTCATAGAATATATGAAATGCAAGAGGATGGGTCAGTAAAAATGGTCTCTGTATAAGAGGGGGGTCAACTACTCTTATAAAATGAGTTTTTCATATTGATTAAATATAATAACTAATGATTGAAACCTGGAGGAATAAATAATGAATATAGCAGTAGCAGGAACAGGTTATGTAGGTCTTTCCATAGCAACACTTTTAGCTCAGAATAATCACGTAACAGCGGTGGATATAGTAGGCGAGAAAGT
>JAZNHK010000129.1:0-4408 GCA_045576915.1 Acutalibacteraceae bacterium | reverse complement strand
AAGTCACACATCCTTACCAAGAAAACAACAAAACGTAAAAGAGGTCTTCGTAAGACTAATGTTGCAGACGTTACAAATCAGAAGCAGATTAAACGTCTTATTCCTTATAAATAAGAAGAAAACGGTACAGGAGGTAACTTACAATGGCACGTATTAAAGGTGCGATGATGACTCGCAAAAGAAGAAATAAAGTTCTTAAACTCGCTAAGGGTTATTATGGCTCAAAGAGCAAGCTTTTCAAAACAGCTAAACAGGCTGTTATGAAAAGCGGTAACTATGCTTATATTGGCCGTAAGCAGAAAAAGAGAGATTTTCGTCGTCTTTGGATTACAAGAATCTCTGCTGCTTGCAAAATGAATGGTATCAACTACTCAACATTCATCAATGGTCTTAAAAAAGCAGGTATCGAGCTTAACAGAAAAATGCTTTCAGAGATTGCTATCGCAGACCCCGAAGGTTTTGCAGCACTCGTAGAAAAAGCAAAAGCAGCTCTTTAATAATCAGTAATTACGCCCGGCCAAATCTTTGGTCGGGCGTAAGATGTTTTTTTATAGTATGGAAAAAATTACAAGTAAAGCAAATGACCGCATTAAATTTGCGGTAAAAATACGTGAAAATACCTCATTCAGGAAACAAGAAAAATTGTTTTTTGCAGAGGGTGCGAGGCTTTGTTTTGATGCTGCATCAAGTGGCGTTGAAATTGCAGAATTATATGTAACAGAAAAAGCCTTGGAAAAATATGAAGATTATGTGCGTTTGGTATCTGATTGTGCCGGACGTAGCTTTGTTGTGTCTGAAGAAGTGGCTGAAAAACTCTCCGACACAAAGAACAGTCAGGGTGTTTTCTGCCTGTGCAAAATGCTTGACAAAAACACAAATATAGGTAAAATAAAATACAATGGGAAGTATATTGCCTTAGAAGATGTTTCGAATCCTGCCAATTTCGGTGCAGTTGTAAGAACTGCCGAAGCGGTGGGACTTGATGGCGTTATTGTCAGTGGTGGTTGTGATATTTATAACCCCAAATCCCAAAGAGCTGCAATGGGTTCTCTTTTCAGACTCAACGTGGTTGAAACTGACAATTTGCCTGAAACATTGAAATCACTTTCAGAGAATGGTATGGCTGTACTTGCAGGTGTTCCGGATTCAGGTGCTGAAAAAATAACTGAGGTTGATATGACCGGTGGTGTTGTTGCAATTATTGGTAATGAGGGTAATGGTATTACTCCCGAAACCTGTTCAGTAGCAACAAAGCTTGTAACAATACCTATGAAAGGCAGAGCGGAATCTCTTAATGCTGCCGCTGCTGCATCAATAATTATCTGGGAAATGATGAG
Organism: Acutalibacteraceae bacterium; assembly: GCA_045576915.1. Taxonomy (GTDB): domain Bacteria; phylum Bacillota; class Clostridia; order Oscillospirales; family Acutalibacteraceae; genus DTU089. The sequence continues at coordinate 3,071 of JAZNHK010000129.1, read as the reverse complement.
ATGAGTGTTTGTCCTGTTGAATATTGGATATGGATGCAGAATTCATTGGGCGCGGGTGCGCGTACCGATGAAATTCTTTCATATTTCGAAACACCGGAAAGGTTATACAATGCCGGTTCCAAGGAATGGCGTTTGTCAGGACTTTTTACTCAAAAGAAAATTGAGGCATTAAAAAGCTCGACTCCATCCGAAACAGGTAGAATTCTTAACGAATGCCGTCAAAAGGGTTACACAATAATAACACCGGACAGTAACCTTTTTCCCCAACGCCTGAAGAATTTACCCGATATGCCACTTGTTCTCTATGGTATCGGTGATTGTTCGGTTCTGAGTGATGAAGTGAGTATAGGTATTGTGGGAACAAGGAATGCAAGTAATTATGGTATCGAAATTGCCCAGAAGCTATCATATACTTTAGCGGATGCCGGTACAACAATTGTAAGTGGCGGTGCTCTGGGGGTGGATAGTGAAGCCCATGCAGGTGCCATGCTGGCAAAAGGCAGAACACTTGCCTTTTTAGGTTGCGGTTTATCCTTTGGGTACCTTAGGGAGAACGCCGCTTTAAGAAGAGCCATAACAAGATATGGTGCTGTGGTTTCTGAATATTCGCCTTTTACTTCCGCAAGCAAAATCACTTTTCCTATAAGAAATCGCCTTATATCAGGTGTCTCTTTAGGTGTTGTAGTTATTGAAGCAGGGATAAAAAGCGGTTCTTTAATTACTGCCAATCGTGCTCTTGACCAAGGAAAAGATGTTTTTGCAATTCCCGGTGACATTGTCCGTTCCTCCTTTGACGGAACAAATCACCTTATAAAAAATGGTGCAAAGCCGGTGTTTTCCGCAGAAGATGTTCTCAATGAGTATGAGCATCTTTACGGCGATATATTTGATATATCAAAAGCACGTAAGCCCCTTTCTTCTGTTGCTTACGTTGATTACAGAAAAAAGAAAACAAAAAATGAAAATACTGAACATAAAATAAAAACAGAAGAGGTAAAACCACCTGTTGCTACTAAAAAAGTGATTCCTGAAGATATCAGCACTGAAGCAAAAACAGTGTTTGAAGTGTTAAGTGAAAATGAAACACATATTGATGATATTGTAAGGGCAACAAATTTAAAAATGAATGTTGTACTGTCATCATTGACTGAACTTGAAATTATGGGTCTTGTTGAGTTGGTGAGCGGTAAGAAATATAAAATAATATAATTCTACGGTATATAAGAGAAAATGAAAGGATGAAAGTAATGTCCAAACTGGTTATTGTTGAGTCCCCTGCAAAGGCAAAAACAATAAAAAAATATCTTGGCGGCGATTTTGATGTTGTGGCTTCAATGGGTCACATCAGAGATTTACCTGCTGCAAAGCTTAATGTTGATGTAAAAAACGATTTTACTCCTAAATATGCGATAATAAAAGGAAAGGAAAAGCTTGTCAAAGACCTTAAAGAGCGTGTTGAAGGTTGCGACAAGGTGTTCCTTGCAACTGACCCGGACCGCGAAGGAGAAGCTATTTCCTGGCACCTTGCATCAGTGCTTGGTTTGGATCTTAATGATAAAAACAGAGTTAAATTTAATGAAATTAACGAAACAAGCGTAAAACGTGGTATCAGCAACCCCGAGGTTGTGGATATGGGTCTTGTTGATGCTCAACAAGCTCGTCGTATTCTTGACAGACTTGTTGGCTACAGATTAAGTCCTTTTATTTCTCAAAAAATCAGAAGAGGGCTTTCAGCAGGTCGAGTGCAGAGCGTTGCAGTTCGTCTTATTGTTGACCGTCAGGAAGAAATTGAAAAATTCAATCCCGAAGAATATTGGTCAATTGATGCTAAGTTCCTTTCAAACAGAAAAACTTTCAGTGCATCACTTACATCCGATGAAAACGGAAAAGTAAAAATTGAGAATAAAGAACAGGCAGATTATTATCTTTCCCGCCTTGAAGATGCAGTTTATACTGCAACAAGCGTGAAAAAAGGAACAAGAAAGAAACAGCCTGCACCTCCGTTTATTACTTCTTCAATGCAGCAGGAAGCATCAAGAAAGCTTAACTTCCAGGCACAGAAGACAATGAAAATTGCACAGGAGCTTTATGAAGGTATTGAGCTTGCGGGAAGCGGTTTAACAGGTCTTATAACATACATGAGAACTGACTCTCTTCGTATCTCAGAGGAAGCACGTGAAGCTGCAAATAATTTCATTACTTCAGAATATGGTGCAAAATACCTTCCTGAAAAACCTCGCTATTTCAAAACAAGAGCGGGTGCACAGGATGGCCACGAAGCTATCAGACCTGCAAATGTTGCAATTACACCAAAAATGGCAAAAGCCAGCCTTACCAATGACCAGTATAAGCTTTATAATCTTATTTGGTGCAGATATGTGGCTTCTCTTATGGCTCCTTGTATTCAGGATACAGTTAAAGTTGAAATTACAGCAGAAAAAGAGGGTGTACCCGGTTTCTGTCTGTTCTCAGCAAGTGGTTATTCAATCAAATTTGATGGTTTTACCGCACTTTATGAAGATGTTACCGCTGACGAAGATGCAGACAGCACAATTCCTGAGGTAAAAACCGGTGATGTTCTTAAACTTAAGGATGTTAAAGGCAATCAGCATTTTACACAGCCACCTTCATTCTATACAGAAGCATCACTTATTAAAACTCTTGAAGAAACAGGCGTAGGTCGTCCCAGTACTTATGCTTCAATTGTTACAACAATCATCAAACGTGAATACGTAAAACGTGATGGAAAACTTCTTAAGGCAACTGAGCTTGGTATTGCAACTACAAATCTTCTTAAAGAAAAATTTCAGAAAATTGTTAATACAAAGTTTACCGCTTCAATGGAAACAAAGCTTGACGAAATTGACGAGGGTAAAACAAATTATGTTGCAATGCTTCATGAATTTTATGACGATTTAGAGAACACACTCTCTAAAGCTAAAACTGAAATGCAGGGTCAGAAAATTCAGCTTCAGGAAGATATCACAGATATAAAATGTGAAAAATGCGGCAGAAATATGGTAGTTAAAGTGGGTAGATTCGGTAAATTCCTTGCTTGTCCCGGTTACCCT
>JAZNHK010000128.1:0-4985 GCA_045576915.1 Acutalibacteraceae bacterium | reverse complement strand
GTTTCTCCTGACCTTACAATCTTCGGTAAAGTTATCGCCGGTGGTTATCCAGGTGCAGGCGGTATCGGTGGTAAGAGAGAATATATGAAATACCTCGGTGCAGGTCTTGATGCTAGTGGCGAAAAGGTTAAGAAGGCATTTATGGGCGGTACAATGGCTGCTACTCCTCTTTCTTGCGTTGCCGGTTACTACACTCTTGAAGAAATCGATAAACAGAATGCTTGTCAGAAAGCCGGCGAAATGGGTGACAGACTTACAAAAGGTCTTCAGGAGCTCATTAAGAAATATAACCTTCCCTTCGTTGCATTCAACCAGGGCTCAGTTTGCCATATTGATACAGTAGGTACAATGCACTACTCAATCAACTGGTCCAAACCTTGGGAGATTCCCGGTGTTCTTTCCGCAACAAGCGAAAGAAAGAAAGAAATGCAGCACATGGGTGCAGCTTATATGGCTGAAGGTCTTGTTACTCTTGCAGGTAGCCGTCTTTACACTAATGCTCAGTATACACCTGAGCTTATCGACGAAGCTCTCAGAAGATTTGACAGAGTATTTGCAAACGTTGCAGTTAAAGAATAATTTTAAAAAAGAAGAGCCACGGAAAAACCGTGGCTTTTTTAAACCAAACTCCCCGAAAGGAGAAAATTATGGATATTTTAGAAGCAAAAGAATTAGTCATAAAAGCCGGTCACGAGCTTTTGGAAGCAGGTCTTATTGTTAGAACCTGGGGTAACATCAGTTGCAGAATAAACGATAAACAGTTTGTTATCACTCCCAGTGGTATGGCTTACGATGTTCTTACTCCCGATGATATCGTTCTCGTTAATATTGCAGACCTTTCTTATGAGGGTGACGTTAAGCCCTCTTCTGAAAAAGGTATTCACGCATCCTGCTACGAGCTTCGTCCCGACATCAATTTCGTTATTCACACACATCAGAAGAATGCTTCCGTTGTAAGCACTCTTGGTCTTGATATCAATAATATCACAGGCGAAGATGCAGAAATTCTTGGCACAGACGTACCTTGTGCATCTTATGGTCTTCCCGGTCAGCCCAAGCTTCGTCAGGGCGTTATCGGTGCACTTCAGCGTTCAACATCCAAGGCAGCAATTATGAAGCATCACGGTGCAGTTTGCCTTGGAGAAAGCTATGAAGATGCTTTCAATGTTGCAAATGCTCTTGAGAGAGTTTGCGAGAAATTTATTGCTGCTCGTTGTGCAGAGGTTTCAGGCAAAGCTGTTGATACTTTCGGTGGCGTTGTTGATTATATTACTGATGTTTTCAAATCAGGTGAAAAATACAGACCCGCAAAAGAATTTGCACCTTGCGATAGTGTAAGAAAAGGCGATTGCTTCTTTGTTGGTGAAGATGGCAAACAGGCTGCAATTATCGATACAAAGAGCGGTGCATGGATAGGCGGTGCAGAAATTCCTGATAGTGCAGATATGCACTGGGCAATTTATAAAAAGAGAGAGGATGTTAATTTCATCCGTCACACAAAGAATGATTTCGTTGTTGCAATGTCAAGAAAAGGCAAAACAATGAAACCTCTTCTTGATGACTTTGCTCAGCTTTGCGGACCTGTTGTTAAATGTGCAGTATTTAACCCCTCAAGCACTCTTAAAACAAGCAAAAAGGTTGCAAGAGCTCTTGGTAACAAAAATGCAGTCCTTGTTAAAGACAATGGTGCGGTTTGCGTAGCAGGTAACCAGTATGATGCAGAAGCAGTTGAATTGGTTATGGAAAAAGCTGCAAAAACTGCAGTGGGTGCAGAGCTTTATGGTGATGTTAAGCCCTTAAGTGCACTTGATTCCAACCTTATGAGAATCATTTATAAATTAAAATACTCCAAAAAAGCTGGTAAGTAAATTAAATAAAATCCCTCTATGGCTATTTAAGCCATAGAGGGATTTTTGTGATTTAGTAATTATTTATTTTAATAGACTTTTGTGACCAGGAACTATATATTCCTGTTGAGTATTGAACTCTTGCACGGACATAATATGTTTTTAAGGGCTTTAGGTCTGTAACTTTATATGTAAGATTTTTAGTTTCTTCTACAGATATGGGTACAGCTACTGTTTTCGTACTTGTGTCTGCCTTCTGGAAGGTAGCAGAAAGAGAATATTGGATTTCTACTTTTTTTACAAAAGTGTCTGCAGGGAAGGTAATAGAAAAGCCTTTTGGTCGGTAATTTTTCAATTTGATATACCAATCAAAATCGGACTTAATGGTGAAGCTCTTTTCAATAGAGCCTTCATAATAATCTCCGATGAAAGTTATTTTAGCTGTAGCAGTTCCCACATAAATATTGTCACTATATTCAATTGTATAATTGGTCGGTTCTATTATAAAACCATTTGCATCGTAAACAGTAACAGTTGGGGTGATTTCTTTTCCTGTATATTCATAATAAGTTGGGTTAATTTCTATTATATCAGGTTTGCTTATTAATTTGTTCTCCTCATAGCCACAAACAGAACATAAGCATTTAATATTCCCATCTGTTTCAGGCGTAGCTTTTTGTAAGCTTTCTGTTAAACAATGTCCCAAAGGATCAATTTTTGATTGCTCAACTAAGATTGTATTACATTTTGAACAATGAGAACCTTCGTTAAGGCCATAATCTGTGCAGGTGGGAGCAACAAAGGGGTCGATGGTTTCCGAGTGTCCTTTTGCGTCATAATAAAGAGTTGTTGTGTAACGGCAGAAAATACATTTATATTTTGTGTAGCCATCTTCTGTACAAGTAGGAGCTTTTTGTTTTGTTAATATGCAAAGATGCCATTTTGAAATAATTAAATTATTTGTAATGTAGGTGGTTTTAGTTGCTTTTTTGTTCAGATAACCTGCAGAAGCTGTAGGCGTAGCAATTGACAACAGTGTAACTATAATCAGGGTTAGACTCAAAATTTTAATAAAATATTTTTTCATAAGCTTATTCTCCTTTTTTGTTTGGTTTGTTTTTTACGAGTATAAAGTATTTATAGCACCTCCTTTAACGCCTTTATACAGTATAAAGTTGCTTTACAGTCAAGTGTTTTTTAATATTTTTTGGAAAAAATATAAAAAAGAGACCGTCCAAAACGGACGGTCGAAAAAATTTAAAAATATTAAAGTGAGATTAAAACACAACCAATAAATGCAACAAAAAAAGCAAGTATAGAGTAATGTCGCCAGATGCCACAAAGCTTTCGCTCATCGTCATTAAACTTTTTCTCAATTAAATCATCAAAAACAAGAGAAAAAATCAAAAGTGCCGCTAAAGGCATTATGCCTAAAGAAAGAGAAAATTTTAATAGTAAAGATAAAAATACATTAAAAATGGCATAGAAAAGCGACAATGCAGAAAAAACTTTAAAGTAAACAGAAAGTATTTTGGCTTTTTTCCCGATATTATTTTTGTTGAAAGGGAATTTTTTGAATTTTTTTATCACACTAAAAGCACAGATTAGAAATATACCTGTTGCACCGATAAAAGCAAATAGAATTCCCCATGCATCGTTTGCAAAAATGTAATAAGTTGGTTTTCGTACTATGTATTGTTCGGAATTAAAAACATTATAGTAGTCAAAAGAAAAACCAATGGTATTTGCCTTTTCAAAATCTTCGATATGATATGTATCGTAAGTGTCGCGCCAATCAACAATTCCGAGCTTTTCTATATAAGTTTTCTCAATAAACTCACCGTTTATAGCGTTGTAGATATAAGCATCAGCGTTACGGTCGATAATAAGCTTGTTATCATCTAAATAAAAGTAGGTTGGACCTCTTGAATTTTCGTAATATGGCAAGGAAACTGCCCATTTGAAATTGCCGTTAAAATCATATACATTTACACAGGTCGCTCGGTCATAACACACATAAAGTAATTGATTTTCTGTGTTTATTTTGACAGTATCAATTTCACATAATGTATCAATTTCGGGTTGTATTTTGTCATAATAATCGTTGTCGTGAATTTGCAATTTAACACAAAGTAAAGAATATATTATACCGACAAAGAAAAATGACAGAAAAACAATAACAGAAAATTTTATTTTCTTTTTGTTTTCAAAACCGCTGATATCTAAGCCGATAAAGTCGTTAAATTTATCTCCCGAAATTTCTAAATTTGAAATTTCATTCCAATAATGCTCTGTGTCAAATGTTTCATTGGTAACAGCCTTTTTTAAAATTTCATCACAGAATTTTGCAGCAACAGTAAGTTCAGCTATTTCATTGTTAATCGAATTTATATTTTGGCTGATGGCGGTGTCAAGGCTTAAATTTCCATTAAAAATGCTTTTTATATCTCCGATTGAAATACCGAGTTTTCTGTAAATAACAATTTTCTTTAAAAGCGCAACTTCCTCTTCACTATAATCGCGATAATTATTTTCTTTTCGGCAGGGTTTTAATAGCCCATCTTTCTCATAGAAACGAATATTAGCTCTGCTTATATTGAGTGATTTTTCAAGTTCATTTACTTTCATAAAAGACCCTCCTATGCACTCAATATAAACTATGAAGCTGGTTTACAGTCAAGTGTTTTTTACAAACAAATCAAAAATACTATAAATTTTATTGGATAGAGCTTATTTCATAGAACACAACTGCATGTGGGTTGAGGGTTTTGCTGAGAGTGATTTTTCCGTTTTCAACCTTTGCAGTTTCTTCTGTTGGAACAAGCTTTGAGCATTCGGTATATTTACCGTATAATTCATTGAAATAAATATCTCTTGCCTTTTCGTCTTTGAGGGTAATAGTGCTGTCAATTTCAGGGTCATCAGGTGACCATCCGAAGCAATCATCACCTATATTATAGGTTTTTCTGTCTTCTACCCATTCGTCAAAGAAGTTACAATCATCATCTATTGTATAGGTGGTGATTTTTACTTTTTTACCGTCAAACTGAGGAGCGTTTATTTCAAAGGAAAGGTCTGTGCTTGTTTTGTAATCAAGGTCGTTTTTGAAATTGTATGCCATTAAGTAAAGAGTTTCTG
>JAZNHK010000127.1:0-2931 GCA_045576915.1 Acutalibacteraceae bacterium | reverse complement strand
CCTTTATTTTCGGTCATTGTTTTGCCTCCAACCTATCTCCATTTAAAATGGAGTCGTATATATTTTTGTATGCTTTTTCTCCGCTCTTTGTATCAAACTGCCTTATGCGAAGAAGCAATTTTAATTTAAGTCCGTAATAGAAAATATAATCCTCAGAAAAGCTATCCATAGGCCTTAGCGTTTCTAAGAGTTCCAAACGGTAACCGTTTAGATATTTTTCTGCTTCCATTGGATTTTCGATTTCTATTGCTGCACTCGCTGCCTTGATATACTCCACTGGAAAAATTCTATTCTCTGTATCGAATGGCTTCTTCATTTTCTCTGCCCGAACTTTGCCAAGAGCAAACCGAAGGTTTCTCTCGCTTTCGTTCCAGGCATCAATCAATGCAGAGCCGGAGTCCTCGCTGTTTTTGGGAGGTGATAGGGTAAGCTTACTCAGCATTTCCTGCGCCCTTTTTCCTAAAAAACGGTTGCAAAGCTCTGCAAATCGTTCTTCGGTAATCGGAAGCGGAGTATTTTCACTTATCCCATCCAAAGACGGCAACTGCGATATTAAATAATATTCAGCCATAGTTATTACTTCGCCTCTTTCAAAAGCTCGGTAACCTTAGGGCTAAGATAATTTGAAAGCATATCCACAACTGCCTCTGCCGAATAATCGTAATATGCGCTGCCTTCATTGACAGCACTGCGGAATCCACCGCCAAAATTATCATCCGCCTTCAAAGTGATACCCTTTAACATTTTTTCTTTGAGTGCTATCAGCAAGGTTTCTTCCAACTTATTAAGGTCTTGAGTATTCAAAATCACTGCGATATCTTCTGCATCCGGCTTGTTTGCCCAATTTTCAACAATGCTGATAATCAGCCCGGCAAGTGCATCCGATGAATATACAGCAGTAACATTTTCGCTAACGATAGCATTAAGCTCTCTTGTTACACTTTCTCTGAAAGAAATAAGCAGATTGCGACCCGCCTGACGAATAGCATCCTCGCTTGATTTCGTCATTCGCTCGGTTTCAACTTTTGCGCCGGCTAAGATTTTATCTGCCTGTGCCTGTGCATCGGCAATAATCTTTTCGGCATCTGACTTTGCCGCTTCAACAATAGCCTTAGCTTCTGCTTCAGCGGTTTCAACACCATCCTTCTTAATCTGCTCAATAAGCTCCTGAAGTTGAACTTCCATAATTCTATCTCCTTTTATATTTAGTCAATTATACTGCTAAAAAACAACATGGATCCAGCTTCCTCTGCAGACAGCTGGATCCATTCATATTATAATAATGATTCAATTTTAATCATTTTAACATATTTATCGTTTTTCGTCAATAGTTTTAATGACAATATTTTAGAACATCTCATTTAAAAGTGATAATGTCTCAAGTGTTTAAAAGTGAAAATGTCCCAATTCACTTTTTAAAAAAAATCTAGTACACTTCTATTTCGAGGTGGTCATTATCAAAAAGGTGGTTTTATCAATGAATGAACAAGAAAAGTATTTAGTTATTAAAAGGCTCGTTGAATCAGACGGAAACAAAAAACGTGCCGCAGTAAAATTAAACTGTACCGTAAGACATATTAACCGTTTGATTAATGCGTATAAATTAAAGGGAAAAGAGGCATTTTCTCACGGCAATAAAGGTAATACTCCAGCTTGCGCCTTATCTGATGATACTAAGCAGTCTATTGTACTTCTGTATCAAAATAAATATTTTGATGCCAATATTAAACATTTTACTGAGCTTTTAGCTTCTAAAGAAAATATCCACGTTTCTATTCCTACGGTTCGTGCTCTGCTTTTGGAAAATAATATTTTATCACCCAAAGCCCATAAAAAAACTAAACACAACTGTATTGAACGTTTACGTGCAGAAAAAGCTTCGGCTAATACTGCAAAAAGAATTAAAGCTATTGACCAGGCTATCGTATCTATAGAGGATTCTCACCCTTGCAGACCTCGTTGCGCATATTTTGGTGAAATGATTCAAATGGATGCTTCCATTCATCTCTGGTTTGGTAATAACAAAACTCATCTTCATGCTGCTATCGATGATGCTACCGGCGCTATTGTTGGTGCATATTTTGATAAACAAGAAACTTTAAATGGTTATTACAACGTTTTTAAGCAGATTTTGACTGACTATGGTATCCCATATATGTTCTATACGGATAATAGAACCGTTTTTGAATACAAAAAGAAAAATTCTAATAAACTGGAAGATGATACGTTCACTCAGTTCGGATATGCTTGCAAGCAGCTTGGGGTTGCATTAAAAACAACCAGCATACCCCAAGCTAAAGGCCGCGTTGAACGCCTTTTTAATACCTTGCAATCACGCCTTCCAGTCGAACTAAGACTTGCCGGCATAAACACGATTGAGCAAGCAAATGAGTTCCTTTCCTCATACATAAAACAATTTAATGCTCAATTCGCTCTCGATACAAAAGGTATCACATCTGTCTTCGAAAATCAACCTACAAAAGAACAAATCAATCTGTATCTTTCCGTAATTACTTTGAGAAAAATTAATGCAGGTCATGCTATCTGTTTTAAAAATAACCTGTACAGACCTTTGGATTCTCACGGAATCTATGCAGATTACCACAAAGGTACGGATGCTCTTGTTATTCAAGCTCTTGATGGTTCTCTTTATTGCAGTATTCATGATAAGCTATATGCTTTAGATGAAATACCTCAACACGAAAAGGTTTCACGTAATTTTAACACGAATAACGATTTTGATGCTGCAAAAAATATCAAAAAGCCTAATATTCCTTCTATGGATCATCCTTGGCGTAAAGATAATTTTATGAAGTACGTATACGCTATGTGCGGTCATGAAACCGATTGGGCTTCTTAAATTCAATAAGCACCGTTTTTTCGGTGCTTATGTTTGGTGCTTTTTTGGGACTTTTTCACTTTTAATTGACA
>JAZNHK010000126.1:0-5225 GCA_045576915.1 Acutalibacteraceae bacterium | reverse complement strand
GAAGCAGATTTCCTTGAAATGCAGGCAGAGCACGGAATTGTTTCAAAAGGTGCAAAAGTAACCGAAGACGAAAGAGTAGAAAGTGGCTATGTTGTCAGCAACCTTTGCGGTGGCTTGGGAGAACTTCTTTTTGATACAATTGATGTACCGGAAGATGGCTACTACAGCCTCACAATAGTTTTCCGTAAGGGCGGCAACGTAAGAAAATTCCTTGTCTGCCTTGTTAACGGTGAAAGAGAATATGATTGTTATTTCCCATCATCAAAGGGCTTTACCGCAGATGGTAGATTACAGATTGTTATAAAACTGAAAAAAGGTGTTAACACCTTAAAATTCTACAATCCTGTTGCTTCCAGAATGGATTCTGCACAACGTCAATACACTCTTATGGGCAAAGAGCTTCAGAGAGCAACGAAGGAATTCGCTGACAAAAACGGAATACCCGAAAAACCCATCTGCTATTCAATCTGTGAATGGGGTCTTAATCAACCCTGGAAATGGGGTTCAAAAGCAGGTAACCTCTGGAGAACAACACACGATATCAAGCCGTTCTGGACGTCAATGTTATATATTTATGAATCCAATGTACGCCTGTACAAATATGCTGGTATAGGCTCATGGAATGACCCGGATATGCTGGAGGTTGGCGTCGGCAAGCTTAATATGGAAGAAAACAAAACGCATTTCTCCCTTTGGTGCATGATGGCTGCTCCACTTATTCTCGGTAACGATGTAAGAAAATTCATCAATATTGACGGAACAGTTGATGAGGACAACAAAGTTCTTGAAATTCTTAAAAACAAAGACCTTATTGCCATCGACCAAGACAAGAGAGGTATTCAGGCGAAGAGAATTTTCTCTGATGTTATAAGTGATATTCTTGTTAAACCATTGGAAAACCGTGAGCTTGCAGTTTGCTTCTTTAATAAATCAAACAAAGCGAAAACTATGTCACTTTCCCTTTCAAAAATTCATAGTGAGCCATTTGTTGATTTACCAATAAAAAATTCATATAATGTAACTGACCTCTGGTCAAAAGAAGAATTTACTTTAAATGATAAATTAGAAAGCACCGTCGCTCCCCACGGAGTAATGGTTTACAGAATAAAACCAACTGAATAATAAAGGAGGTTGCTTTATGGACAGAAAAACTTTAAAAGTATCAGGTAAAAATTTATTCAAAAAAAACTATTGGCATAGTGTTTTAATTGCATTTTTAATGGTGCTAACCTTGAGTGAAGGCGGTGGTGGAATTTCATTAACCACCAGCTCAGATACATCAGATTTATCAAACTTCAATTTTTCAAGTTTCGATTTTTCAATGTCCCAGAATTTTTTCTTTGAACCCCCAGTTTTAATTGGTGTTGGTATTGGTGCAGTTATAGTAGTTATATTATCATATTTTGTTTTCAATTCATTAAGATGTGGCGGCATCAGATATTTCCTTAAATCAAGAAAAAATCAACCTGTAGAACTTAAAGAGGCAGTTGAAAATCTTAAAGATAAAACATTCTTAAACATTGCTAAAGTAACATTTTTCAGAGATTTATCTCTTGTTTTATGGACAATGCTTTTCTTTGTTCCTGGTGTTATAAAAGCTTGTGAATATGCTGCAATCAATTATATTTTAGCGGTCCGCCCCGATATTGACAGAAAAGAGGCTCATCGTTTAAGCAAAATCCTTATGAACGGAAATAAATGGGACTTTTTCGTATTGCAATTATCTTTCTTAGGTTGGAGACTGCTCTCAAGCTTGACTTTCGGTATTTTATATTATTTATATGTTAACCCCTATGAGCAGGCAACCTATGTAGAATTTTTCTCTGATTTAAGACTTCAGGCATTGGCAAAGGGTAAAATCACTCTCAACGACATTCCAGATTATAATTATTATAATTCTGAACCTCAATATCAGCCACCCATTGCACAGCAGGAAAACAATTTCTATCCATTCCAGTATTCTCCGGTAGAAAATGGTTTATATGTACCCCAACAACCTATTAACCAACCTGTAATTCAGCCTACTGAACAACCAATAGAACCTTTTGCAAAAGAACCAGTTGTTGAAGAAATAGCTAGCGAACCTGTTATTGAACAATTAGAATCCGTTGAAGAAGCATCAACTGAAGAGTAAATGAATTAACAACCTCTTGGATTTTTACATCCAAGGGGTTGCAACTTTAATCAAGCATCATAAAGGCTAAAGCAACTATACAATCAACTACAGTTGAATAGTAAATCGTTTGTAGAAATAGTTATTGCTACCATAACAACCCGTCAAATGCTAATTACAATAGTATTAAAGAAAAATAAAAAATTTTAAAAATAATAATGACTATTTTTGGAAAAAATAGTATAATAAACTGCATTTTATGTGGAGGTGATTTTGTGAATAAGCGTGGCATTCTTGATATGACAACAGGACCTTTTTTCAAAAAAATACTCATATTTTCAATTCCGTTGATGTTAACGGGTGTTCTCCAGCTTATTTATAATGCTGCCGATGTTATGGTTGTTGGTCGCTTCGCAGGCAGCGATTCCCTTGCAGCTGTCGGGTCAACAAGTTCATTGGTCAACCTTATAATAAATCTTTTTGTTGGTCTTTCAACAGGTGCGGGTGTTGTAACCGCTCGTCATATCGGTGCAAATCTTCCTGACAGAATTCACAAAAGCGTGCATACCGCTATGGCAATAAGCGTTGCCTCGGGCTTTGCAGTCGGTATTTTCGGCTTCTTTATGTCAGGGAAGCTCCTTGAACTTATGGGAACTCCCGAAAATGTGCTTCCTCTTGCAACTTTGTATTTAAAAATTTATTTTTTAGGTGCTCCGGGTTCACTTGTTTATAATTTTGGTGCATCAATTGTCCGTGCAACCGGCGATACAAAACGTCCGCTTTTCATTTTAAGCTTTACCGGTGTTATAAATGTTGTGCTTAATTTAATTCTTGTTATTTACTTTCATATGAATGTGGCTGGTGTTGCAATTGCTACAATAGTTGCTCAATATATTTCTGCAATTTTCATCGTAATACGTCTTGCAAATATCGAAAACGCCTGCAGACTCAATTTCAAAAAAATAAGAATTTATAAAGACGAATTAAAAGATATTTTCAGAATTGGTTTTCCTGCTGGATTGCAAAATAGCCTTTTCTCTTTCTCAAATGTTCTCATTCAGTCCACTATCAACACCTTTGGCTCAGTTGTTATGGCAGGAAACACCGCCGCACAGAATGCAGATGCAATTATTTACACCTGTACCAACGCCTTTGGTCAAGCATCAATGACCTTTTCCTCACAGAATATGGGTGCAAAAAAATATGAAAATCTACGCAAAGTTTATTTTATGTGTATGGCCTTTGCCTTTGTAATAAGTATTGCTTTTGGTGCAATAGGTCTTATTTTCCCTGAAGAAATAATAGGTATTTTCACAACCGAACCCGAGGTAATTGAAGCCGGAAAGCAACGCCTTTATATTATGATGATAAGCTATTTCTTATGTAGCTTAATGGATGTTTCAGGTTGTCAGATTCGTGGCATCGGCAAATCCATTGAACCAATGATAATAACCCTTATAGGTACTTGTGTTCTTCGAATTTTATGGCTCTATACAGGCTTCGCATTTAAACCAGAGCTTTGGAACTTATATCTCATCTATCCAATTTCATGGGGAATAACATTTATAGCATTGTTTATTTTATTCCTTATTTTCGAAAAGAAACTGAAAAGAAAAATGTCGCAGTAAACAAGCTGCGACATTTTATTTTTAATCTTCTTCAATTTCAACTTCGTATTTTACGCCCTCAAACTGCATTGTTACCTCTTCACGGGTAAAGCCATCAAGGTCATATCTGTCGGAATAATAATTGTATTTATCAATATCAAATTCACCATCAGGTTTGCAGGTTATAATTGAGCAACCTCTGTGTGACCCCTCCTTTGCAATACCTATGTACGCAAGGTAATCTATGCTATAGCCATAACTGAACTGAATGCCCTTGTATTCAACAGTCGCACTGTTATAGTGGTCGTGACCATTATACATAGCTTTTGTTGAGCCTAATTCAAGCATTTTTTCAAAAAGCTTATCCTCACCAAAACCACTGTAAACTCTTCTGCCACCCTCACCGATTATGCCGTCAATATATTTTACATTTTCGGTATCTTCAAACTCACTTTCCTGGAATTCCTTCCACGCATCACCAAACTCGACCAAAGGAATGTGGAAAAATGCGTGAGTAACAACAGTTTCACCCCGTTTATTGATGGCTTTGTTTTCAGCATTCATTCTCTTTATTTCAGATTCGTACCACTCGACCTGATTATCATGGATGTTGTCATAAGTACCTTTCATACTTGTAAGAATTGTATCATCAACATAAGATAAGGAGTCAATCATAACCATAGCCTGAGTGATGATACCCTTTGAGTTCTTAACCTCAATCACATGGTTGCCGTAGCCATCAACATCCTCAGGACCTGCCTGGAATAAGCAATATTTATAATTTTCATCTGAATAAAATCCAGCGACTGCTTCTCTGTCGAAATAAGAATATGCTTCTGCATCATGGTTACCGAAAGTAACAGTCCAATAAACGCCAAGGCTTTCCATAAGATTCGCAAAAACCTTTGCACTTGTATAGTTATTGAATGTTCCTGCCTGGAATGGCACAGGGTAAGCAATATCACCTGTTGCAACAACCAAATCAGGCTTTTCTTTTGTAATCATAGTTGCAACGGCATTAAGAGCCATTTTATCTTTACTATGGCACATCCAACCACTACCAATGTGAATATCTGTAAGGTGCATAACCTTAAAATCACCATCGGTTGTGAAATACCAATAGCCATTTTCATCCTTTTCAGGAACAAGCTGATTTTCAATTTCAACCTTATCATATGAGCTTCCGAATTTCAGAAGATTCTTAGTTAATGCAAAATTCACAACCGCGGTTACAACTGCAATTGCTAAAACTACTATAACAAATCCAAGGAAAAACTTTTTACCTTTTTTGCATTTACATTTCGCCATTAAGCAACACATCCTTTCACATTCGTAGAATAACATAAATACTTAAACTTTTCAACTGTAGGTTTGTCAATGATGTGTTACAAAATTAGAAAACTTCGCCATTGGCTGTAAAAGCCTTAACATAATCGGCAGGAGATTTCCAATTTAATGGACGCATAGGGAATTTATTGTATTTTCTGTTGTGAACAGAAAGTTGC
>JAZNHK010000125.1:0-3541 GCA_045576915.1 Acutalibacteraceae bacterium | reverse complement strand
TATTTAGCTGACTGATACTAATAAGCCGAAAGCTTGATCTAAAGCAGGCTCAAAGTGTTGACCAGACCCTAGATTGCATAGTGAGTAACAATGTTCAGTTTTGAGGGTGCACACCCTTAGCAAGATAGAGAGATCTATAATTGCGACCTGCACCTTTAGCTCAGTTGGTAGAGCAACTGACTCTTAATCAGTGGGTCCCGGGTTCGAGTCCCTGAAGGTGCACCATGGCCCGTTGGTCAAGCGGTTAAGACACCGGCCTCTCACGCCGCTAACGGGAGTTCGATTCTCCCACGGGTCACCAGATTCTTATTTCGATACAATCGTTTTGTCGATTTGCTGCGCGGTGAGGGGAACGACATTGTTGACAAGCGCATAAAATTGTGCTATAATCCATATACTATTAGAGGTCGCAAGACCTTTGATATAAAAGGTGGTTTAAAGCCACCCGAATAGAGTCCGTGTTGATTGCGATGAGGGTCCACCTGTTCCCATCCCGAACACAGAAGTTAAGCTCATTTGCGCCGACGATAGTTGCCGGGTGACTGGCCGTGAAAATAGGTAATGCGGACACAAATATTCCTCTTTAGCTCAGTCGGTAGAGCGACGGACTGTTAATCCGCAGGTCGTTGGTTCAAGTCCAACAAGGGGAGCCATATTGGTGCAACAATTTTGCACCCAAACACAAAAGTCCTTGATTTTCAAGGACTTTTCGTGTTTTTAGGGGTAAAAACAAACATTCTTCAACATTGCACCGTTTCTTGAACCTTTTGGACTTGAACCTGTGACTTTATAGAGGTGTATTGGAAAAATTGAATTTTTATGATATAATTAAATCAATGAAAGGTGGTGAAAGCATGAGAAAACATAGATCAGAACCTATGCCGTTGAATCTTGCTGTCATTATGCTATTGATTGGCATATTGCTTGGTAGCGTATTTACTTTTGGGATGCAGTATTGGAATGCGAAAACAACAAGAGAATTTTGTGCTGTTGTTAAAACAAAATTTATTTCGTATGATGAAATTTGGCACGCCAAGCCTACTATTAACATAGTAGAGATAGCAGTAGATTGCGCTGACGGCAACAGATATTTTATTGACGGTGTATCTATCAATGATGAATTAAGAGAAAATTTATCTTTGCTTTCTGAAAATGAAAGTATTACACTTTTGATTCATCCCAATAGCAATACAATTGTTGAATTTTCAAGCTCTAATGGTTCACTACTCATTTTTGATGAAACGATTAACGCTCTTGACGGAGAAGCGACAGGATTTCTATTTTTAGGTCTCTTTATGTATTTTTGTGCTCTCGTGGGTTTATATTACATTGTGTTCCACCTTGTTCGTAAAAGCAAGCTCAGAAGTTAACGAAGACTATTTAGAGTTCGAAATTGTTGGGGCAACTCATTTTAGTCCCGAAAACGAAAGCTTTCGGGACTTTTTTGCGCCAATTTTGCCCATTTTACCGGTTTTTGCGCACTTTTAAAGGCAATAGAAAAGTTTGGAGTTTACCTACTAGGCCGCATAAGAAACAATTACAGGACCTGGTTTGTTTGGAAAACTCCGAAAACCGTGGAATACCAATGGTTTTCAGATTCTTAAATTTTGTGTTTTGAAGCTTGACATACTTTTTGACCGAAATTATTTTTCCGTATTTTCCTTATCGTTGGTTCTCGTAGGCAAAAAAGTACCTGTCATGTTGATTTGACCGAAAAATATCTTTGCAATTTTAAGTCAAAACTTTCAAATTAAAAATAAACAGCATTCAGCCTGTCCAGGCACTCCTTTTGATGGGGCTGCGACATATGCAAGTAAACATCACCGGTGATCTTTACACTGGAATGACCGAGTGTTTTTGAGATTGTCAAAAGGTCCATGCCCGATTCCAGGCATCGGGTTGCAAAGGTGTGGCGAAGTGTGTGGAAGTTGATATCTGTTATTCCTGCAGCTTTTAATATTTTCTGATAATGACGGTAAAAGGTTTTGGAACCAAGTCCGGTGTTGATTTTGCTGGGGAATACAAAATCGTCCTCTGAATGAACAAAGCCGTTTTCCGCTTTCCACTGCAGAAGCTTTTCTTTATATTCCTCAAATTCCTTTGCCAAGGGTTCTATCATGTGGATAGTTCTCTTGGCGTTTTTGGTTTTCGGCTGCTTGGTATCATAATGCATTTTGGCTTCGCCGCCGATGTTGATTTTATATTCCCGCACAAGTTGTTTATTCACAGAAATCGATCTTTTTTCAAAGTCCACATCGCACCATTTAAGTCCAAGGATCTCGCCACGCCGGAGTCCTGTGAACAAGCAGAGTATGACACTGAACATCACAAGACAATCCGACTCGCGCACGGCCTGGATGAGACGGTCTGCCTCTTCCTGGGTTATGGCGCGGTTCTCAAATATTCCGGTTTTTGGAATGCGGACGCCGTTTGCCGGATTGTGTGTGATCAGGTTGTTTTGAACGGCATATTCAAAGACCATATGCATGAAGGTACGCAGCCGCGTTAGATAGTTTTCGCTGAGTTCATTTTCGTCAACAAGACGGGACAGTTTCGCGATATGATTCTGGACCATCAAATTTGTGATTCTTCCGATGGGCATATCCCCAAGCTCACCAAAATGCATACGAATGAGCCGTTCATATGCAATATAGGTGTTACCCTGAATACTGGCAATGCAGTAATTGTTGAGGCAGATATATGCCCAGTTTTTCAGGGACATATATTTTGTGGGGTTATTTAATTCGTACTGAAGTTGCGCAGCGTTGTTCAGCTCAGCAACGAACACTTCAAGCTTTTGCTGAACCTCCTTTTTAGTTCTGCCGTAGAAATAAGTGCGATGGCCGTGGTCGGTGATGGTGACAGTGTACCGACCGTCCTTTCTTTGCTGAATGTTGTAGTTTTTGTAATTGCGGATCATAAATTTTCCTCCTTTAAAATTGTGGATAGTTAAATTATAAAGTAAGGATGATTATGACAATTCTGAAAAAAACATAAGCTGAAATCAGAAGTATGTGAAAAGGAGTGTTGTACTACCATTGGTAGAACAGGGAGGCCATCCACGATTATAATACCTATGCGCTTTGTTATATCATAAAAAGTTCGCGGCAGTCATGTTGACTGCCGCGTTGTGGTTTTTGGGGATGAAAAAGTGCAGAGATTGTGTTTTGCGATTTCGTGCGGGAGTGTGACGAGAAACCGTTCGGCATATGGTTAGCATACTTCCTACATGGCGGAGACTTGTGTGCCCATCCATAGGTTATAGTGATGCGTTACGCTGTGAAAGCTATGCAGAAAGTAACGACATTCTCTTTAAATCCCCAAATTCGCTAATTTGCAGATTAAAAAGCATCGTCACTTGTTCATTGCATTTTAAACCATCAGTTTTTCTTGCGGAAGGCTTTGACAACGATTTCAACGAAATCCCAGACGGGCTGGTCCAGCCACTTATCATAGAGGATACACATGTACAATGCCTGGTGCCAGTTATGCAGGGGGATGAACCGAATGCCGGGGCGGTTTTCCACGCATTCGTTGGGGA
>JAZNHK010000124.1:0-2006 GCA_045576915.1 Acutalibacteraceae bacterium | reverse complement strand
AATGATAAAATATTTTCTATAAAAATCATAAAAAGTTTCTGTGTTCTGAAAAAAGAAATCGTGGCTCAATATCTCTTCGGGAGGCACGCCGTATTCTTTCACGGTGTTATAAAGTCCGTCTTGGCTGCGATAGTCCTTCACACCGCTTTCGGTAGATACACCTGCACCACCAAAGAAAACGATGCTACTGCACTCTTTAATCATTTCTGCAAATTTATCTATCATCATTTTTCGCCTCGTTTATTTGAATTTGTTTGGTTCAAATCCGTCATTAATCAAATACTATATTTACTCAAATCTATCCTGCCGTCCGATTCAAAAACAACGCCTTCTGTTTCGAGCAACTGTCTCTGAACTCCTTCGCCGCCAAATGCAAAACCGGGTGCAACCTTTCCTTCTCGGTTTACAACTCTATGGCAAGGAATAATCCCCGGCTCCGGGTTTACATGCAGAGCATATCCCACAACCCTTGCCCAGCGAGGATCCCCGGCAAGAACAGCCACCTGACCATAGGTTGCAACCTTGCCTTCGGGAATGGTTTTCACAACCTCATATATTTTTTCAAATGTGTTCATAGTTATCACACCAAACCCATACACCACTCAACACCGATGGCAACCACCACCACAAGAGCTGATATGATAAAGCCATGAATCATAGGATTAATGCCCGATTTTTTCATATCCCTGAAGCTTGTATTTAAGCCGATTGCCGCAAGGGCTGCAACCATCAGGAATTTGCTTACATCTTTTGCAACAGCCGAAACCTCTGTGGGTATAACGCCCAGACTGTTAATCATTGCCATAGCTAAAAAGCCAAGAATAAACCACGGGAACAATCCGCCGATATTAACCTTACTGTATGCAGCATCACAGCTTTCTTTTCTTTTAAGTCTTAAATTTACCAGTGAAAAAACAAAAACTGTCGGAATGATGGCTAATGTTCTTGTGAGCTTTACCATTGTTGCAAAATCGCCTGCGCCTTCTGAAAATGCATATCCTGCAGCAACTACGCTTGAGGTATCGTTTACTGCCGTTCCTGCCCATAAACCATATGCCATATCAGAAAGTCCAAGCATTCTTCCCATAATCGGAAACAGAACAATCATTGCCATATCAAACAAAAATGTAGCGGACATAGCATAGGCAATATCGGAATCCTCTGCATCAATTACAGGGGCTATCGCTGCAATGGCGGAACCACCGCAAATTCCTGTTCCTGCGGAAATCAGGTTTGACAGTTTCCAATTCAGCTTCAATGCTTTACCTATAAAATATCCTCCGCCAAAGCAGGTCAGCAAAGTAAAAAGCATTACCATCAAAGATAATTTTCCAACCGAAAGGATTACCCTTACGCTGAGGGATGCTCCAAGTAATATAATCGCAAATTTCAACACCTTTTTGGATGTAAATTTAATACCGGCTTTTAAAAAATCAGGTTTCCAGAAATGGTTTATAATCATTCCTATAAAAAGTGCAATTACCGATGCACCGATGATGTGTATGGGCAAAAGACTCTCAATCGCTTTTGCAATTACTGCTATAACTATCGAAATCGCAAGTCCCGGGATTATTTCTCCAATATTTTTTAGTATTTTCATTTTGTTCCTCCGTTAAAATTATAAAGTATATCTGTTTCTTTATTTCTGTATTCGTGCTTTTCGTAATAAACGATTAAAGTACCGTCATCATCACGAAGAGCAACCATGTACACATCTTTGTTTTCCTCGTCATTGCGATAGGTGTATATGATGTTATTATCCTTGCTTTCGCGAAACCACGCAACCACCTTGTCAATCATTTCATTAGCCTTTGGCAGATGGCAGTCTTTAATGCTATTGCCCGTCAAATTCTTGTGATACCGAGTAATCGCAGATGGATTCATATATACAATAATATCATCTATATCGCAAACAACGACAGGGGCAAGGTCTTGGTCTAATGCACTTTTTAATAATTTATTTAACATTTTATTTCTCCATTCCGCAGTCATTTGCATTTTTTGAT
>JAZNHK010000123.1:0-4418 GCA_045576915.1 Acutalibacteraceae bacterium | reverse complement strand
ATCGGAACTTGTATGATTCAGTTCTTTGTGCCCCACGATATGCAGGTGGTTTACATAATGGAGTCTGTGCCAAGTAAGCACAGAGCAAGGATATATTTCACAATCAAAAGCTTTGCAACTCTGGGAATAATGCTTGTTCCTCTTCTTCGCCGAGTGCTTATGCAAAATATGTATGAGTGGCGAAATGTTTTCCTTGTTCCTGCTATAATCGGTCTTGCAACCTCTTTTGTAGCTCTTTTCTTGGCAAGAGAGACAGATGCTTTTATAGATTCCAGACTTAAATATCTTAAAATGACTGACGAGGAACGAGCAGAGGAAAAAGCAAAAAAAGACCTTGAAAATGCACAAGGCGGTATTATAAACGCCCTCAAATTTGTTTGGTCACATAAGCAATTGAAATGGCTTTATGTAAGTATGGCTCTCACAAACCTCGGCTACCTCATAACAATGTATTATCAGGTTATTATTTCCTATGGTTATGCAGGAAAGTACGGCGAAATTACCGATGAGATTTTAAATCAAGTCAGCTTGAATGAGGTTACATCTGCTCTGTTTTTCTTCCCCATAGGTAGTGCGGTTATTCAATTGCTTGTGGGCTGGTTGGGAGATTCTTTCGGACGAAAGAAAACTGCAATTGTAATGTCAATTTTATGTGTGCTTTCATTCCTTGGTTTCGCCCTTGGCTCTTCCTGGGGGTGGGAAACCTGGTTGGTTGGTCTTTGCTCAGGTGCTTGTATAGGTAGCTTCTGGGGCGCAGGGGATATAACAAGCCTTATGATTAGCGAATCTTCCCCCACAAACCTGCGTTCTTCAATTCTATCCACTCAATTTATAGCAATGGGTGTAGGCATAGCCTTTTCCTATGTTGTAGGAATTCCTCTTATTACTGTTCTCGGTAACTCTGTTATCAGTACTATATGCTTCTTCTTTGCTGTTCCCGGCTTTATCGCTGCTTTAGCAGTTTTAATGCTGAAAACCAAAGATACAACAGGAATTGATTTGAATACCGTTACAGGAAACGAATTTGAATAAAAAAGAACCTATGAGAAATTAATCTCATAGGTTTTTTCTTGTGTTTTACACATTTTTTGAGAGAAAGAAGCAAACCCAAAGAGCAATAACAAAAGCACTTTCTGCAGGGATTGCAAGTTTTGTGTAGGGACATTTCCAGCCTTTATCAACACAAAGGAAAATTGTTCTTGTAATTAAAACGGTTGTCGCAAAAATAACACCGCCCACAAGGGAGTAGGTTGCAGTATGTAATGTAAGTGCAAGATATAAAAGGAATGCACCAAGTGCAAAGGATATACCGCCATAGTATACGCGGATTTCGGTTTTACCTGCATTGTCAACAGGTTTGATTGAAAAACTTTCTGCGTTTTTTAAGGGTTTGGAAATGAACACAACTGCCATACCCCAGAAATAACCGATAAGGCATAAAACAGCAAATGCGGCAGGGGGATTAGCCGTCCATATTTCTTTTAAAAGATCCATATATATTCTCCTTTTTCACTTTTTAATAAATATATCACATCATAATATTAAAATCAACATTTGCATAATTTTATATATTTTGAGAAAAGTAATTGATGTAATTGGAAAAAGGAGTGTTTTTATGAAAACAAATTCCAATGTAAGACCTTTCGGAATAAAAGATAAATTAGGCTATTTATTTGGCGACTTCGGTAATGATTTCACATTTATATTATCTTCATCATTTCTTATGAAATTCTATACTGATGTTATGGGTGTTTCACCTGCAGTTGTTGGTACAATTATGGCAATTGCAAGGTTTGTTGATGCCTTTACGGATGTTACAATGGGTCGCATTTGTGACAGAAGTAAGACTACGAAAAACGGGAAATTCCGTCCGTGGATTTTAAGAATGTGCGGTCCGGTTGCAATAGCTTCGTTTCTGATGTATCAGTCATCTTTGGCAAATCTGTCCTATGCTGCAAAGGTGGTTTATCTTTTTGTTACCTATATTTTATGGGGGTCGGTTTTCTATACCTCGGTTAATATCCCTTATGGCTCAATGGCATCGGCTATATCCAATAACCCTGATGACAGACAGTCTCTTTCAACCTACCGCTCAATGGGTGCAATGCTTGCGGGTGCATTTGTAACCGCAGTAATTCCGCTTATTGTATATGATAAGGTTAACGGAAAAGATATTATGAATGGTGGCAAATTTACGATTATCGCAGGTGTTTGTTCTGTTCTTGCAATTGTTTGTTATCTTCTTTGTTATGGCTTGGTAAGAGAGAGGGTGACATTCAACTCTCAACCCTTGCAGCATATTGACAACAATGTTTTCAGGATGCTCAGTAATGCGGTTAAGAACAGAGCTTTGATTTCCATTATTGCCGCATCTGTTGTTATGCTTTTAGCTCAACTTACACTCCAGCAAATGACTAACTATATTTATCCCAATTACTACGGAAATGCAAGTATGCAAAGTGTTTCAACCCTTGCTATGTCCGGTGGTATGATTGTTGCCGCATTTATTGCAAAACCAATTGCACGAAAATTCGGTAAAGCAGAAATCAGTGCATTTTCAAATCTATTAGCAGGTCTCGGCAGTTTTCTTATTTACTTTATAAGACCCCAGAATGTTTTGGTTTATATTGCAATTCAGACAATATGTTGGTTGGGACTTGGAGTCTTTTCAATGGTTTCCTGGGCTCTTATTACGGACGTTATCGATTATTCCGAAATAAAAAACGGTATAAGAGAGGATGGCTCTGTTTACGCTCTGTATTCCTTTGCAAGAAAATTAGGTCAGGCGGCGGCATCAGGTGTAACAGGAGGACTTTTAACAGGAATTGGTTATTCGGAAGCCACTGCATTTGACAGAGATGTTTTAGATGGTATTTTTGATATTTCAACTCTGGTTCCCGGTGTTGGATTTGTTCTTCTTGCGGTAATCCTTTGGTTCTGGTATCCGCTTCACAAAAAACAGGTAAATGAAAATGTTGCATTCTTAGAGAAGAAACATAAAAAATGAAATGAACGGGGGTTGTAAAAAGCTCCGTTCATTTCATATGTTTTTCTCTGTATTTCTTTGGCGTTAAGTCAGTGTATCTTTTAAATGTTTTAGTAAAATAGTTAACATCAAGCATACCGCATCGTTGAGCGATATTCTGTATCTGAATATTAGTTGAAACAAGGAGTTCCTTTGCACGCTCAACTCTCTGTTTGTTCACATATTCAGTCAGCGTGCTACCGGTTTCTTTTTTGAATAGGGAAGAAAGATAACTTGGGTTAACATCAAAAATTTTTGAAAGGCTATTTAACCCTAAATCTGAGGAAATATCGGTCTCAATCTGTGTGATTACTTTTTGAATGAGTAGCGAATAATTTCTCTGGGAATGTTTATTAACAAGGCGGCAATATTTTTTTACCATATATTTAAGCAGTTCTTCGCATTCGCTGACATTCTGCATTGCCTCAATCCTTATAGCAAAGTCAGAGGAAACAACATCAATATGGAAAGGATGAACCTTTCCTTGTTCTGCGGCTTTTCTCAAAAGGGTGTTAAGAATTATCATATAATTCTTTGTGTTTCTCAAAGAATCTGTTAATCTGTTTTCAAGAGCAGTTTCAGGTGTTATATTACTGAAAATCATTTCTGCTTTGTTAGAAAGTCCTTTTGATACTGCATCAATAAGTTCATTTTCAATATAATAACGTCTTTCCAGAAACTGAACTGCTAACCAGGGATCTACTTCCTTTGCTTGTTGTGTGGTTTTAGGTGTAAATGTTATATCCGTATCTCTTTTCCAGCTTGTATTCGTGACGGTAAAGTTTTCAAAAGATTTGAAAATTAACTCCCCGAAGCAGTTAACAAGTGCAATAATGCTATCATCATTGGGAAAATAGGGAATAGCAGAATAAAATTTTTCAAGTTGAATGTTAATATATGCAGGAAGAGAACTTTCAACAGTTTTTTTATTTATGGTATTTTTTGTTATGAGTTCTTTTGTATATGGTCCAAGAACAAGGGTTGAGGAGGGGTGGCTTTCAGGTAGGGGGATGAAAATATAATTGCACATAAACATATCGGAAACGATATTGATATTATTACTGCCAAAATTCACATTTTCTGTAAAAAAACGATTATATTCTTCTTCAAGGTCAAAAAGTCTGCGTATGCCCATATCAATATTTTCAGGAAGTTGTTTTTTGGTAATAACAGAACTGTTTATTCTCAGATTTTCCATGGATTTTTTGAAAAAATTTAATTCACGCCCATAAAACAAGTTGCTCACCTCACACATAATACATATTTATTATCGTACAATTTTTATGAAATTTCAATAGTATACAAAAAATATTACTGAAAAATGCAAAAAAAATACTCACGAAAAATCTAAAATTATTATAAAATTGAGTTGTTGAAAGGTTTTGTGTATTTT
>JAZNHK010000122.1:0-4888 GCA_045576915.1 Acutalibacteraceae bacterium | reverse complement strand
CCTAAAGACCGCTTGGCCTCCGACTTCGCAATGTTATTTCCTTGCCTGTATAGCCGAAATAGTTTAGAATTTTAAGTCTGTCGGCTCTTGTAGGAATGTTTATTTTGTAGTTACCTGCTTTTGAAAGAGTGATTTCAGGGGTAACGCCTGTAAGATCACGGATAGTTACAGAATAATGCTCGGCTACAGCTTGAATTTCTGTCATAAGAGAAATTTCAGCTGCAGAGAAAGCTCTGCTGAAAATGAGCATACCGAAAGCCACCGCCTTTGTGCAACAGGCGGAGGGGATAAGCTCGGTTAATTCGGTTTTAACATCAGAAGAAAAAGACATAATTACCTCAGTATAATAACTTCCGGTTCTAAAGTGACACCGGTTTCTTTTTTTACAGTTTCCTGAGTGAGTTTAATCAACTCAAGAATATCTTTGGCAGTTGCATTGTTCTTGTTAATAAGAAAACCTGCGTGTTTATCGCTGATTTGTGCACCGCCTATGGATTTGCCTTTGAAACCGCATTGTTCAATAAGTGCACCTGCGAAATAACCCTCAGGTCGCTTAAAGGTGCTGCCTGCACTTGGGTATTCAAGGGGCTGTTTATCTTTTCTGCGGGAGAGAAAATCGTTCATAGCTTCTTTGATTTTCTCTTGCGGTGCTTTTTTTAGTTTGAATTTTGCACTTACAACAATGCAACCATTTTTTTTGAATGCAGAATGGCGGTAAGAAAACATAGCTTCATTTACGTTCATTGTTCTGAGTTCAAGGTTGGGTGTAAGGTATGTTATTTCTGTAATAACATCCTTAACTTCACCACCATAAGCACCTGCGTTCATAAATACTGCACCGCCACAGGTGCCGGGAATACCATAAGCAAATTCAAGCCCTGAAAGAGAGTTCTCCAAAGCAAATTTGCAAAGGGTTACAACCTTTGTACCTGCACAGCAGCATATAGTATCATCACCCTCAAGTGTGAGCTTTGTCATTTCGTCTCCGATTTTTATGACAATTTTTTCAATACCTTCGTCGGGAACGAGAACATTAGTACCATTGCCGAGGA
This sequence comes from Acutalibacteraceae bacterium, assembly GCA_045576915.1. Lineage (GTDB taxonomy): Bacteria > Bacillota > Clostridia > Oscillospirales > Acutalibacteraceae > DTU089. The sequence continues at coordinate 3,836 of JAZNHK010000122.1, read as the reverse complement.
TTATGAAGGGTGCATTTTTACCTTTTATAAATTTAAGAACTTCTGTTAATTGCTCTTCGTTTTTTGGCTCAATTAAAAGTGGACAGGGGCCACCAACTTTAAAGGAAATATGGTCGCAAAGATTTTCATTTTTTGAGGCTTTGCAACCTATTTCAGTTGCCTTACGGAAGATATCGTTTACAAGTTCAGCTTTTATATCAATCACCGTCAATCGTCAAGTAATGCAGCACCGATAATACCTGCATCGTTGCCAAGTGCAGCAGGAATAATTGCTGCCTGTTTGTCTGCATAAACGCTGTAACGCTCTGCTTTAACAGTTTCGCGGATGGGCTTGAGAATTTTTTCACCCTGACCGCTGATACCACCACCGATGCAAACTGCTTCAGGCTGAAGCGCGTTGATTACATTTGCAAGACCGATGGATACATAATAGAGATATCGGTCAACAACTGCTTTTGCAATTGCATCACCCATATCAAGTGCGTCAAAAATTGATTTGCCATCTACTTTGTTAAGGTCGCCATCACAGGTTTTCCAGAGAAGACTATCTCTGTTGCCTTCCATTGCTTCAACTGCCTGAGAAACAAGTGCAGTTGCAGAAGCATATTTTTCCCAACAACCTTTTCTTCCGCAGTTGCAGGGAATACCATCAACATTGATTACCATATGACCCATTTCGCCACCGCAGAAGTTGCTGCCGCGATAAATCTTACCATCAATGATAATACCGCTACCAACACCTGTGCCGAGAGTTACTGCAACAAAGTTCTTAACACCATTACCGCAACCTGCTACAGCCTCACCGAGGGCAGCTGCATTTGCATCGTTTTCAAGGTATACGGGTTTGCCGAATCTTTCTTCGAGCATTTGCTTTGCAGGAACATTGTGGAATTTAAGGTTGTTTGAAAATTCAATAGCACCTGTGTCCTTGTTAACGGAACCTGGAGTACCGATACCAACTGAAACAACATCATCATAAGAAATACCTGCTTCGGCAATAGCCATATCAGCAGCTTCCTTGATAGAGTCAAAAATTTCTTCTGCAGGGCGAGGTGCACGGGTTTTAACCTTACCTCTGCCGATTATTTTGTAATTTTCATCAATAACACCTGTAGCAATATTTGTACCGCCAAGGTCAACACCAATTCTGTACATAATTATATCTCCTTTTATGTAAATTATTTAAAGTTAGGAGTGAGGAGTTCGCAGTGAGGAATGTCGGGTCTGCGACGCTATTTTATAATGCTAACGCAGTTCCGAACCTTTTCACTCTTCACTTTTAACTATTAACTGTGAGCGTAGCGAACTTAGTTCCAAGAAGCAACCTCTTTGGCTGGAGCATCAATATCTTCCATACCAAGCTGTTGCATAAGTTCTCTTGCAGCATTGTAGCCCAGTTTTTTCTGTCTGTTATTCATTGCAGCAATTTCAATAATAATTGCAAGGTTTCGTCCGGGTTTAACAGGAACTGTTGTTGTGGGAACTTTAATTCCTAAAATTGATATGTATTCATCATCAAGTCCGAGACGGTCATAAGCTTTTTGGGAATCCCAATGCTCAAGCTGAATTACCATATCAATTTTTTCTGTAAGCTTAACAGCACCCACACCGAATATATTACGCGCATTAACAATGCCGATACCACGAAGCTCCATAAAGTGACGGATGTTATCGGGAGAGCTGCCTACCAGGGTTTTTGAAGAAACTTTTTTGATTTCAACAGCATCGTCAGCAATAAGACGATGACCGCGTTTTATGAGCTCAACAGCTGTTTCGCTTTTACCAACACCGCTGTCACCAAGAATAAGAATACCCTCACCATAAACCTCAACCATAACACCGTGACGGGTGATACGCTCTGCAAGTTCTGTTCCTAAATAGGAAATCAGCGTTGCGGTAATCTGAGAGGTGATTTCTGCAGTTCTCAAAAGGGGAACTTCGTATTTCTGTGCAAGCTCCAACATAACAGGGGGATAGTCAATGTTACGGGTGATTATTGCTGCAGGGGGCTTGAGAGAGAAGAATAACTCAAGACGTTCCTTTTGTGTTTGTTCATCAAGCTCTTCAAGGTAGCTCATTTCCGCAAGACCGATAAACTCAACTCTTAATGGGTCAAAGTATTTTTCATACCCTGCAAACAGAAGACCGGGTCTGTTAACGTCCTGGGAACAGATAACAAGCTCGGAATCCGGCTTATCAGGCATATATATAACTTCGAAAGAATGGGTTTTTATAACCTTTCTGAGAGGGACGGAATATTTACCGCTCAAAGCAACTCCTCCTTTATATTATAATAATATAATTGAAAATATTATAAAACAAATTTTATGATATGCCAATAGAAATTTGAAAAAAAGTTGTACATAATTCTGCATACAAAAAAGCACTTGAAATATTTGTAAATCTATGTTATTATACCCTGTGTATGAAAAGGCTTTGACGGAGACAGTAGCTCTTTTTCTTCATAAAGCGAATCGGGGACGGTGGAAGCCCGAGGTGAGGAAAAGATGTCGAACATCACTCCCGAGCTGAGAACTGAAAATATCAGTAGGTTTCTCCGGTAGTTCACCGTTATAGAGCAACGTATGATAGTACGGTTAATATAGGTGGTTGCAAAGCAAGTCTTTGTCCTGTATTACAGGGCGAAGACTTTTTATATTAAATTCAAAATGCAAAGTGCAAAATGCAAAATTTCGGGGCAAAGCCGATTATAATGTTTGGAAGCGGAGCTTCCCATTAATTTTGCATTTTTACTTTTGAATTTTGCATTTTTACAAAACAGTTAATTCAGAAAATTAATTATATTGGAGGTAAAGTCAATGTACGATCCTATTTCCCCCAACGTGAATTTCGTTGAGCAGGAAAAGAAGATTGAAGAGTTCTGGAGAGAACACAAAATCTTCGAAAAGAGCATTGAAGAAAGAAAAGACGGAACACCGTATGTTTTCTATGATGGTCCCCCTACTGCTAACGGAAAGCCTCATATCGGTCACGTTCTTACCCGTGTTATTAAGGATATGATTCCTCGTTACCGCACAATGAAAGGCTGTATGGTTCCAAGAAAAGCAGGTTGGGATACTCATGGTCTTCCTGTTGAACTTGAGGTTGAAAAACTTCTTGGTCTTGACGGTAAAGAACAGATTGAAGAATATGGTCTTGAGCCATTTATTGGTCACTGTAAAGAAAGCGTTTGGAAATATAAAGGTATGTGGGAGGATTTCTCACGTACAGTTGGTTTCTGGGCGGATATGGATGACCCTTATGTAACATACCACAACGAATTCATTGAATCAGAGTGGTGGGCACTCAAACAGATTTATGAGAAAAATCTTCTCTATAAAGGTTTTAAAATTGTTCCTTATTGCCCTCGCTGCGGAACACCTCTTTCTTCTCACGAAGTTGCTCAGGGGTACAAAACTGTTAAAGAGCGTTCAGCTGTTGTTCGTTTTAAAGTTTCAGGCGAAGATGCATATTTCCTTGCATGGACAACAACTCCATGGACACTTCCCTCAAACGTTGCTCTTTGCGTAAATCCCAGCGATACTTATGTTAAGGTTAAAGCAGCAGACGGCTTCACATATTATATGGCAGAAGCACTTCTTGATAAGGTTCTTGGTAAACTTGCAACAGAAGATACTCCCGCTTATGAAGTTCTTGAAAGCTACAAGGGTATTGACCTTGAAGGCAAAGAATATGAGCCTCTCTTTGACTATGTTAAACCTATCTGCGATAAGCAGAATAAAAAATGCTTCTTCATTACTGCAGATAATTATGTAACAATGACTGACGGTACAGGTATTGTTCATATTGCTCCCGCTTTCGGTGAAGATGACGCA
>JAZNHK010000121.1:0-3052 GCA_045576915.1 Acutalibacteraceae bacterium | reverse complement strand
TTCCTTATGCCTGTTGAAGACGTTTTCACAATCACAGGTCGTGGTACTGTTGCAACTGGTAGAGTTGAACGTGGTACAGTTAAGATCGGTGACGAACTTGAAATCGTTGGTCTTAAAGAAGAAAGCAGCAAAACTGTTTGTACAGGTGTTGAAATGTTCCACAAAATTGTTGACGAAGCAATTGCTGGTGACAACATCGGTGCTCTCCTTCGTGGTGTTGACAGAAAAGGTATTGAACGTGGTCAGGTTCTTTGCAAACCCGGTTCAATCAAACCCCACACAAAATTCAAAGGTCAGGTTTACGTTCTTTCTAAAGATGAAGGCGGCCGTCATACACCTTTCTTCAACAATTACAGACCTCAGTTCTTCTTCAGAACAACTGACGTTACAGGTACTATCTTCCTTCCCGAAGGCACAGAAATGTGTATGCCTGGCGACAACGTTGAAATGACTGTTGAACTTATCACTCCTATCGCTATCGAAACAGGTCTTCGTTTCGCTATCCGTGAAGGTGGTAGAACAGTTGGTTCAGGTGCAGTTACAGAAATTATTGGATAATTTTTATAACTCGAGAGAGGGGCTTTTGCCACTCTCTTTTTGTTTCTTTTTAATGTAGGGGCGGGTCTTGACCCGCCCGTAGTTGTGTTTTTCGTTAACTTGGCGGGACGGTCAAGATCGTCCTCTACATTATGTATAGGTAAACTATCATTATGCCTTGACTTTTATCATATAAAATAGTAAAATATCTTTAATATTTTACATATTTAGGAGGCAGTTATGGCAGAATTCTTTTTAAATGAATTCATAGTAAATGTTGACGTTGCTATTTACCAGTTTGTTGACAGTATTATGGGTCCTGTTTTAAACGAAATTATGACATTCATCACACATCTTGGCGATACTCCCGGTATTATCTGGTGGGTAATTGGTGTAATCTTACTTATTCCAAGAAAAACAAGAAAGCTTGGCGTTCTTCTTATTGGCGGTCTTGCAGTTGCATCTCTTATCAACAACGTTGCACTTAAAAACGTTATTCAGAGACCTCGACCCTACAATATTGATCCATCTGTTTGGACAAATGCAGGTTACGAATATGTATGGCCTGACCTTATCCATAAGAGCAGTAGCTGGTCATTCCCTTCAGGTCACACTTCAACATCAATTGGTGCAGCATTTGCTATGTTCCTTGGTTGCTTTAAGAACAAAAAGTACCTTGCAATCGGTATTCCTACATTGATTCTTTCATTCCTTATTGGTTTCTCAAGAATTTATGTTCATGTTCATTACCCCACAGACGTTATTGCAGGTGCAGTTGTTGGTTTAATCGGTGGCTTACTTGCATACCTTCTTATTGCAAAGGTTCTCGTTCCCAAGGTAGTTCCAGTTATCGAGAAAAAACTTAACAAAAAAATTATTGAAGACTAATTTAAAAGGGGCTACGGTTTTTCCGTAGTCCTTTCATATTTTTCAGGTGATTTTATGGATTTTAATATTTATATGCCCGTAAGAATTACAAGCGGTGAAAACTGCGTGATTAAAAACAGTACAGAGTTCAGAAAATTGGGTGCAAAATGCCTTATTATTACAAGCAGAACAAGTGCTAAAAAGAGCGGTGCTCTTGATGATGTTATAACTGCTTTAAATAATGAAAATATAAAATATTCAATATTTGACGAAATAACAGAAAATCCCCTTGTTTCCACTGTTATAAAAGCAGGGGAAAGGGCAAGAGAATTTAATGCTGATTTTATTATCGGTATTGGTGGCGGTTCACCCCTTGTTGCCTCAAAGGCGGTGGCAATTTGTGCTGAAAATCCCCAATATGATATCAAAGGTTTATATAACAGGAAAATTCCATCAAAGGCTTTGCCCGTTGTTTTAGTTGGAACAACAAGCGGAACGGGAAGCGAGGTAGCAGGTGTCAGCGTTCTTACCAATGACGAGGATGGAATGAAAAAGAGTATTTCAGGTGCGGACTGTTATGCTGTAGTTTCCTTTCTTGACCCGAAATACACTTGTTCTATGAATTATGATATAACAGTTTCAACTGCTCTTGATGCCTTCGCTCATGCAGTTGAAGGGTGGTTTGCACCATTGTGTAGTGCTTTGCCTACTCAATATGGAAAAATGGCGTTACCCCTTATTTATAATGGGCTTAAATACCTTTATGAAACAAAGAGATTACCTGATGAAAAATTAAGGGCGGATTTATATTACGGCTCAATTTATGCAGGGCTTGAGCTGAATGTTTGTGGTGCTGCATTTCCTCATACAGTTGGTTATGTTTTAACAGAAAACTTTGGTATTCCACACGGTAAAGCCTGTACAGCATTTATGCCATATCTTTTAGAAAAGGCAAAGATGCATAAACCTGAAAGATATTGCGAATTTCTGGAAGTCTTAGACGATGAAGAAGAGAACATTATAAATATAATTAAAGCTCTCACAAATGTAGAAAATCTGCCTATGACCCAGGAACAAATCAAAGAATGGTGCTCACGTTGGAATAACGGCAACAAGAACTTTGATAAAACTCCCGGCGGGTTTACGAAGGATGAGGCGGAGTTTTTGTTGAAACAAATGCAAAATTGAGGGTCTGCGACTTGATTGAAAATTTAAAGGGGATGTAAAAAACTAATCGTTTTTTACATCCCCTTTGTGTTATTATTTTCTTGTTTTCTTTTCAAGCACAACTGCGACTATAAGTGCGGTGATACCTGCGACCAGCTTTCCTATGATAACCGAAACGATGTGTTCATCGTTATAGGAGAGTGTGAATGCAAGGTGGTCGCCGAAGACGAATGCGGCGGACACCGCGAAGGCAAGGTTCATAACTCTGCCTTTTCTGTTCATTCTGTCGGCACTTTCCATTGTAGCTATTGAATTAGCAAGTGTTGCAATAAGACCTACAACTGAAGTATCATCAAGGTTTAATTTTTTACCTAAAGCAGAAAGTGGCTTTCTGAGAAGCTTTGAAATAATAGCTATGAGTGGGAATGTACCTGCAAGAGTTATGCAGATTGTGAAAACGGTTGCGGCACTTTCCATAAGG
>JAZNHK010000120.1:0-27301 GCA_045576915.1 Acutalibacteraceae bacterium | reverse complement strand
CAATTACTAAAGTTGACCATAAGGAAGCTATTGATGAATATTATCAAAATCAATACATCCCCTATCGACCAAAATACTTTTTAACAAAAAACGAATTATATTTTTATAAAGAATTAAAAGAAATTGCTAAAGATAACAATTTAGTTGTATTAGCTAAAATCAGATTAGCCGATTTAGTAGAAGTAGAACCGATGGATAAAAGCAAATGGCAAACTTACTTCAATAAAATCAGTAAAAAACATGTTGATTTTGCTTTGGCAAATCCACAGAATTTACAAATTAAATTACTAATTGAAATAGATGATTACTCTCATAACGACCAACAGTATGAAAGAGACAGATTCGTAGAAGCGATATACAACAAAACTGGTTACAAACTATTAAGAGTTAAAGGAACTTTTAACTTAAAAGAAAAAGTTGAAGGAACATTAAAACAGTATTAAAAACAATTTTGACCGCACCTGGTAGATTTACCTGGTACGGTCAATTTTATTTTTTCGTTTCGTGACTTCCCTATTTACTTAAGTAAATAAGCTCTGTATGCTTCAAAGAAGATTTAAAGCCCTGCAGGGCAAACTGCAGAGCCTTAAGAAAATCACTTTTTAGATATAATTTTTGTTCAGATAACCTCTTGAAATGTGATAAATGTTTTGGAGCAATATTTTAGTTGAGTGCAGTATTTACGATTGCCTGAAAATCATTGATATCAACAATATCATCTGCGTTGTTGTCTGCTGCTATTGAATATGCACCCTCAAGACTACTATGACCATTCACAGAACGTTCCACATTTGCAACGTCAAGTACATCACAGACGCTATCACCATCAGTGTCGCCTTCTACTATCAATGTGAAGTCACCTATGTATTCATCACCATCAAAAACAGTAACAATAGTGCCAGTGCCGAAAAGTTCTATATTACCACAAACATAACTTGCAATCGGGATAGCAATTGCAGAATCGGAAATGCCAATAATTTCTAATATATCATCACAATTTTGGATAGTTGTGTTTATTGTGAAATTATCATAATCTATTTGAGTATTTTCTGTGCCCATAACACTAACAAGAATATATTTAATGTTATTTTTTAATGCATATTCATGGGCAGCACTACCGCTTTCACAATAAATTGTACCATTAAATCCGTAAAACGCCTGTGTTCCGATGGTTGTTACACTGGAAGGAATTATTACTTTTTCAAGTGAACTACAGTTCATAAACGCAATCGAACCAATTGAGCTTACACCATAACCTATATTTACAGAAGTAATTGTTTTATTATTTCTAAAACAACCATTATTTATTGCTATAACTCCCCCCTCTTTGTATCGGGCAGGAATCTGAACATCAGTCTGAGTACCCACATATGAAATAAGTTTGTAATCAGAGCCTACAACACTAATTGTAAAATTACATTCAATACAGTCAGGAACGGTTAAAACGTTGGTTACTTTCTCTTCACATACTACGCATATTTGGCTATTGGTATGAGGATGTTTATCCTCAATAACAGTTCCCTCAAACTTGTGACCTTCAGAAGCTATAACGGTTACATCTGTTTTATCTCCACATATATCGCAATGTCTTGATTTTGAACCATCTTCTGTACAAGTGGGAACAGAATCAATTGTCCATTCTGTGCTGTATTCATGTGATTCAGTAACAGGAATTTTTCGAGTTTCAAGTAAAGCTCCACAAACAGTACACTCTTTGTGTTTGGAGCCTGTTTCTTTACAATTAGCTTCAATATCAATTATCCAGCTACTAGAGGTATGACCCTCGGCATAAATACTCTCTGACTCAAGCCACTCTCCACAGACAGTACATTCTATGTATTTAACACCAGGATCAGTACAAGTAGGCAAACAATCAATTATCCAGTCACTTGAAGTGTGTCCCTCGGCAGAAATAACATCTGTCTCAAGCCACGCTCCACAGACAGTACATTCTATGTGTTTACCACCGGGATCGGTACAAGTAGGCAGACCATCAATTATCCAATCGCCAGGAGTGTGCACATCAGAAAAAATAGTAACTGTCTCAATTATTTCTCCACATACGGTACAATTTCTATATTTTGAGCCGGGCTCAGTACAAGTAGGCAAACAATCAATTATCCATTCACTTGAAGTGTGGCCTAATGGCTCGATATACCCAGCATCGAGCAACTCACCGCATACGGTGCATATTTTATATGGAGAACCAGCTTCTGTACAAGTGGGTTCACTATCTAATATCCAGTCACTAGGAGTATGCCCCTCGGCATAAATACTCTCTGACTCAAGCCACTCTCCACAGACAGTACATTTTCTGTATTTAACACCAGGATCAGTACAAGTAGGCAAACATTCAATTATCCAATCACTTGGAGAGTGGCCTAATGGCTCGATATACCCAGCATCGAGAAACTCACCGCATACGGTGCATATTTTATATGGAGAACCAGCTTCTGTACAAGTGGGTTCACTATCTAATATCCAGTCACTAGAGATATGACCCTCGGCAGAAATAAAATCTGACTCAAGCGGCTCACCACATACAGCGCACTCCATATGCATATAACCATCTACTGTGCAACTGGGTGAATAATCAATTATCCAATCGCCAGGAGCATGCCCAGAAGTGGGTATTGAATCCAAAATTTGAATTTCTCCGCACTTTTCGCACTTTTTATACGTATAACCATCTTCCCAACAAGTTGGTTCACAAGTATAAATTGTATCAGAATAGCTATGCTCATAGGTTGGTGTATAATCCATCACCGCAATAATTGAATCAAAGGAAAATCCGTAAGCATTTCCACTTTCATCCGATTCCAAATATATAGTAAAAGCACTACCATCCAGTGTTACGGAGTTACCGGAGAGGTGGTCACCGGTATACATTTCATATAAATTATCATATTCATCATGAATATAGATGTAATCAAAACTGCTTTCTACATAAGTATCGGATGAGAAATTTAATATCAGACTTTTCGCACCCTCGTAACTGAAGCTATAAGATTTATAAGTATTGTCGGCATAATTGTGCTCAGATTCAGGATACAAGCCTGGGTCTACCACAACTTCCGCTGTATCAACATAGAATCTGCCAACTTCACCGCACACTAAACAAGTCGCTTCAGCAACGGCACTTTGTGTACAAGTTGGCAATTGAACTACAACCTTATCGCCATAAGTACAAGCATGGGCAATGTTAGCGTTGTTCAAGCACTCATTTCCTGTTCCAATATCGATTTTATCCCAATCGCTTAATTCTCTGTAGTAATAAACATCACTAAGACTTGAGCAACCATCAAAAGCATAATCACCAATGCTCTTAACATCGCCTTTTATAGTAACAGAAGTAAGATTTGTTGCACCACTGAAAGCATAAACATCAATTTCTGTTACACTTTCCGGAAGTGTAATTGAAGTTATGTTTTCACAACTGAATGCACCTTTTTCAATTACAGTAACACCATCCGGGATAACAACTTCACTTAAAAGCTCATCGTTTATATAAAGGTATTTTGCATAACACAAAGGATTTGAAGCAGTATCACTTCCGAACTCAATGCCGCACCATTTATCTAAGCTTTTAACATAAACAGAATCAAGACCAGTACAACCTAAAAAAGCTGAATCCCCAACACTGACAACTGAGTTTGACATGTTAACAGACACAAGAGCTGTACAATTCTTAAAAGCGTTATCCCCTATTGTTTTAATGTTGGAGGAAATTTTTACAGAATTAAGATTCTGGCAACCTTCAAAAGCATTATCAGCTATTCCGGTAACAGGAAAGCCATTATAATTAGACCATATTTTAATGTCTCCGCTAAAGGATTTACTGCATCCAGAAACTGAATAGGATTTTCCATCTTCATTTAAAGTATAGGTAAGTTGAGCTGCTGGGTCAGACTGACCATTAAAGAAAACCTCGCACTCACTACCAAAATATTCAACATCGTACACCCAATCATATGTATAGAGGGAATTCCACTCATCTTCAGTTCCCTCATAAACAATTGAATTGAGGTTGTCAAACGCACAATCGGCATCCGTAACACTTTTGGGTATAAAAATAGTATTAAGCTTTTTGCAACTCCAAAAAGCCATATCACCGATATAAGTCACAGTTGACGGAATTTTAACATAAGAAAGATTTTTGCATCCTTGAAAAAGACTAGAACCTATCTGCTTCACACCTTCAGGAATTATAGCAGATTCAATACTTGTACAACCATAAAAAGTAAAAGACATATAGTTTTTTACATCATCGGGAATAGCAAGATTAGTCAAAAGCTTTCCATTAAGGTACAAATCTGCACCCGAATGAAGTGGATTTCCACAGCCGATGCCTGCACCACAGCCAAAAGCAATACTACACCAAGCTGTAAGATCTGAAATATACACTTTTCTGATGTTGTTGCTTTCAAGAAAAGCATCCCATCCAAAACTAGTTAAAGTTTTGGGAACTGTAACACTTTCAAGTGCAGTACAATAGGAGAATGCAGATTCACCTACGCTTGTTACACCCTCTTCAATTACAAGTGATTTAATAGAATCACGATATTCACACCATGGTATTTGCGTCTCCGAATCATAGTAATCACCATACTCATCCATCGCACCAGTACCGCTTATGGTCATTACACCATTTTCATCAAGAGTCCAGGTAAGGTTATCACCGCAGGTGCCGGTATAAGCCGCATCAGCTTTAACCGATAAAAAGCTGTCAATGACAATTTCGTTGACATTAAGAAACAATGTTCCTAAAATCATTGCCGAAGCAATAAATAACGAAATGGCACTTTTTACTATTTTTTTCATCATAATCCCCCTAAAAACCAATAAACATTAAAAATTTAACGCTGATAAATCAAACAAATTATAACACTAATGCATTTTTTGTCAATAAAAGAGTGTTTTTTATATGGTTATCGAATTTATATTGACGAATCTTTTTACTATATTTATAATGAATACCAGAAATAGTTTGTACAAACACAAAAAAGGATGTTGTTATTTGAAAAAATCTGATTTTATACATATTTTTCCACCTTATGTTTTCGAATATCTTAACTACAATTCAGTAATCAAAAACCGTTCTGACCTTACTGTTATTGAATATGCTAATGATTTGCATACATTTTTTCGTTTTCTGAAACAGCTTCGCGGTCTTGTGGATAATGATGTGCCATTTGAAGATATTACAATTAAGGACCTGGATTTTGAAACAATTGCATCTGTTACACTCAACGATGCATATATGTTTTTGGTTTATTGCAAAGATGACCGCGACAACAACGAACGCACCCGTGCAAGAAAAGCCACAACATTAAGAATGTTTTATAAATATCTTACTGTGCAAAAGCGTCTTTTAAACGAAAATCCTTTGCAGGAATTGGATTCACCAAAAATAAAAAAGACTCTCCCCAAGTATTTAACACTTGAAGAAAGCCTTAAATTGCTCAATTCTGTTGAGGGCAAATTCAAAGAGCGTGATTATTGTATTCTTACATTATTTTTAAACTGCGGAATGCGATTATCTGAATTGGTTTCTTTGAACCTTAGTGATATACGTTCAAATAATACACTTGTTGTAACAGGTAAAGGTAACAAGGAGCGAACAATTTACCTCAACGATGCCTGCGTTGACGCAATAAACGCTTATCTCCCCTTCCGACCTGTTGATGGTGTAAAGGATAAGGACGCATTATTTATAAGTCGCCAAAAAGGTAGAATAAGCCCTAAAACTGTTCAGTTTATTGTGAAAACAACACTTGAAAAAGCAGGGCTTGATGGCAGAGCACTTTCTACCCACAAGCTCAGGCACACGGCCGCAACCCTTATGTATCAGCACGGCAACGTTGATGTTCTTGCAATTAAGGAAATGCTTGGTCATGAAAGCCTTAGCACAACGCAGATTTACACGCACATTATGGATGAACAACTGCAAAAAGCGGCAGCTGCTAACCCTTTAAGTACTGTTAAAGCACCCAAACGCCCTGCTGTTATTATGCCCGAGGATTCACAGGACGACGAATAAACTGCAATAAATCCTGAAAAACAAGGCACTCAATAACCCTGCAATGGCAACAGGTATCAGAAAAATCAGGTATTTTACAACATATTCTTTAAATTCGCACTGATTTTTTGAAAATCTATCCCTTGAGAGAATACAAGAAAACAAAACAACAGACATATTTATACTTTCACAGCAGCATTTAACTAAAATTGCTGCTGTGATTGCATTACAGGGCAAATTCACAAGAAGAAAATAAAATAGCCCCTTTAATCCCCAGTTTAATATTACACAAGAACCGCAAAAACCACAGAATCCACCAAATAACAGCAACAGAAAGAAAATCAATGGTGTTCCTATAGCACATAACCCGAATAAGAAATCAAACAACACAAATAATGCAAGTATTACAAAAACACCTGAAAACACTATAAGAATACCGCTGTGACTTTTTGCGGATAAGTAATTATCAAAAAAATTGAACAGCATATTTTTAAAGGCTTCATCTGCATTTTTCATTATTGAAATACCCAGAAACACACCGCAGACCAACACAGTAAACAGAATTATAGTTAAATAATCCAACTTCAACAGCTTTAAACGCCTTGCTTTTAAAACATAACTATTTTTCAACGTTCTTCTCCTTTTAAATTTTGGTATTTGCGGCTGTAATGCCTCCTAAAAAGCCACCTGAGAGCGTCAACGCAAACACTATAAGTATGTTACCCGACAGTTTAAAACCCGTCACAATACAAATCAAAACAAAAACAAGCACACTATACGGCAAAGAAGAAACAATCCCTGTAAGAAAACCTCTCCCTCTCGCCTTTTTATATACACTCATAGCACAAATAAAGCCACCAACAATTATAAAAAAGTATATCAAATAATACATAAGTGGTGTATCAAAATTTGTTTTGTACATTATAAAAGCAACAAGCAAAAATAAACCGCTAAACAAGCCGAACCCTTTTGCAACACCAATTATATAAGGCTTAAGTTTTTTGATGTAATTGCTTTCTTTATTATTTTTGGGCATAAAAAAACCTCCGCATACCTTTTTGTACAAGATATGCGGAGAAATATTTTTTATGATTATTCTTCTGTAATTTCGTCAGCCTTTTTAGCTTCCTCTTCAGCTCTCATTTCGTCAGCAGAGCCAATGTTTTCTACCTTTTTGGTCTTTTTGGATTTACCATTAACAGCCTTGTCGATAGCAGCTTTTTCGCTCTGTGCCTTCTTAGCATCTGCAGCAGCTTTTCTTTCAGCTTCCATTCGCTCGTTAGCGGTGTTATTAGTCTGAATAGCCCAACGTTGGAATTTCATTTTTACTCTGTCTGCACCTGTTTCAAGAACAATGCTATCTTCTTTTACAGTAACAACTCTCCCCATAATACCACCGATAGTTGTGATTTCATCACCAATTTGGATAGTATCACGCATCTGTTGTTCTTCTTTTTGTTTTTTCTTCTGGGGACGAATCATAACAAAATACATAACTGCGAATAAGCCAACCATAAGAATAAGTGACATAGGGCTACCGCCTGCAGCCGCACCGCCTTCAGCAGCACCTGCAGATGCACCGCCACCCAATAAAGAATCAAAAATTGATAATGCAATAAAATTCATAATTTTATCCTCCAAAAAATTCATACTTGCATATTATACATTTGAAAACAGAATTATACAAGTCTTTTTTATAAAATTTTTAAATAATTTATATTCTCGTGTCAAGCAAATCAACATACTTATTTTTAAACTCTGTGAAAGTGCCATTATCAAGCTCATCACGGATTCTTTGCATAAGGTTGTTGTAAAAATAAAGGTTATGTGTAACAGCCAATCTCATTGCAAGAATTTCCTTTGCCTTGAACAAATGATGCAAATATGCTCTTGAATGCTTTTGACAAGTGGGACAATTGCATTCAACATCTATTGGTGTATCATCCTTTGCGTATTTCGCGTTATTAAGATTGATTACACCATTCCAGGTAAATAAATGTCCGTGACGTGCATTTCTGCTGGGCATAACGCAATCAAAAAGGTCAATTCCCCTGCTAACTCCCTCAATAATGTTACCGGGGGTACCAACACCCATAAGATAACGTATTTTATTTTTTGGTGCAAAGGGCTCAACCGCAGAAATAATACGGTACATATCTTCCTTGGGTTCACCAACGGCAAGACCACCGATAGCATAACCATCAAGATCTAATTCAGCAATTTCTTTCATATGCTCAACTCGTAAATCATCAAAGGTTGCACCCTGATTTATACCAAAAAGCAATTGATTTTTATTTAAGGTTTCGGGCAATGAATTGAGTCTTTCCATTTCATTTTTGCAACGTATTAACCATCTTGTAGTTCTTGCAATAGACTCTTTAGCGTATTTATATTCAGCAGGGTTTTTAACACATTCATCAAAAGCCATTGCAATAGTAGAGCCTAAATTGGACTGAATCTGCATACTTTCCTCGGGTCCCATAAAGATTTTTTTGCCGTCAATATGGGAGTTGAAAGTAACACCCTCTTCTTTAATTTTGCGAAGACTTGCAAGAGAAAACACCTGAAATCCGCCACTATCGGTAAGAATAGGACCATCCCAACCGGTAAACTTGTGAAGACCGCCCAAATCTTTAATAAGCTTATCACCGGGACGAACATGCAAATGGTAGGTATTGCAAAGCTGAACCTGACAATTGATATCTTTTAAATCATAGGCAGAAAGACCGCCTTTTATAGCACCGCAGGTGGCAACATTCTGAAATGCGGGTGTCTGAACAGTACCATGAACGGTAGTAAATTCACCGCGTCTTGCAGTGCCTTCTGTTTTGATAAGTTTAAACATAAATATACCTCATTATAAGATTAACATACAATCTCCAAAAGAAAAGAAACGGTAACGTTTATCTACTGCTTCTTTATATGCTTTTAGTGTTTTATCGTAGCCATAAAAAGCAGAAACCAGCATAATCAATGTACTTTCAGGCAAGTGGAAATTGGTTAAAAGGCCATCAATACATTTGAATTTGTAACCGGGATAAATGAAAATATCGGTATTTCTGTCGTCTTCTTTAATTTCTCCACAGAAAGTACCAACGCTTTCAAGGGTACGGCAGCTTGTTGTTCCAACGGCGATTACCCTACCGCCATTTTTCTTGGTTTCGTTAATTAAATCTGCGGTTTCCTGCGGAAGATGATAATGTTCGGAGTGCATTTGATGGTCTTCGATTTTCTCTGCTTTAACAGGTCTGAATGTACCAAGACCAACATGTAAGGTAACATAACCGATTTTTACACCCTTATTTTTTATCTTTTCAAGTATTTCTTCTGTGAAATGAAGTCCAGCAGTGGGTGCAGCGGCAGAGCCCAACTCCTTTGAATAAACTCTTTGGTATCTTTCCTTATCCTCAAGTTCTTCGGTAATGTAATGAGGCAAGGGCATCTGACCGATTTTATCAAGAATGCTATATATATTATCGCTTTTATCATAAAAGAAACGAACAACCCTGTTTCCATTTTCCAGAACTTCTTCAACCTTTGCAGTAAGAATGCCATCACCAAAGGTAAACTCTGAGCCCTCTTTTGCACGTTTACCGGGTCCTGCAAGAGTCTCCCACAAATCATTTTCCATCTGTTTTAGTAAAAGAAACTCAACAACCGCACCTGTTTCCTTTTTAGTGCCATAAATACGTGCCGGAAGAACACGTGTGTTGTTAAGAATAAGGCAGTCACCCTCTTTGAAATAATCGCAAACATCATAAAAATGCTTGTGAATAATATCATCACTTTCTTTTGAGAGAACCATCATTCGTGAGCTGTCACGTGGTTCAAGGGGATGCTGTGCAATAAGCTCTTCGGGTAAGTTGTAGAAAAAATCTGACTTGTTCATAGTAATTCCTTTATTGTTTCCTTAATATACATAAAATAAATGCTTCAAAAACATTGACTAAAGTTACATTTATATGGTAATATATTTAATCGTTGAAACATTATAATTCATTTATAACACATTTACAAGTATTTTTTTACAATACGGAGGTTTCATGATGAAAAAGTACAAAGTTGGTATTATCGGTGCAACAGGTATGGTTGGTCAGAGATTTGCACTTTTGCTTGCAGAGCACCCCTGGTACGATGTAACAGTTCTTGCTGCTTCTTCCCGTTCTGCAGGTCAGAGCTATAAAGAAGCTCTCGGCAATCGTTGGTGTATGGAAGAACCCACACCCGCAAAATATCTTGATATGACTGTTCTTGATGCAGAAAAAGATATTGAGAAAATTGCAGCTGAAGTTGATTTTGTTTTCTGTGCAGTTAACCTTTCAAAGGCAGAAACTAAAGAACTCGAAGAAAAATACGCAAAGGCAGAATGCCCTGTTGTTTCCAACAATAGTGCTCACAGAATGACTGCTGACGTTCCTATGGTTGTTCCGGAGCTCAACCCAGAACACATTGAGGTTATTCACTCTCAGAGAAAACGTCTTGGCACAAAACGTGGCTTTATTGCAGTTAAATCAAACTGTTCATTACAGTCTTATGTTCCTGCACTTTTCCCCCTTCACGATAAATACACAGTTAAAGACGTTGTTGTTTGTACATATCAGGCAATTTCAGGTGCAGGTAAAACATTTGACAGATGGCCTGAAATGGTTGATAATGTTATTCCCTTCATCGGTGGCGAGGAAGAAAAGAGCGAAAAAGAGCCTCTTAAGCTCTGGGGTAAAATTGTTGGTGACGAAATTATTTCAGCAACTGAACCTCACTTCACAGCACAGTGTATCCGTGTTCCTGTTTCCGATGGTCACATGGGTGCAGTGTTTGTAAGATTTGAAAACAAACCCGAAAAAGAAGATATGATTGAAATGTGGAAGAATTTCAAAGGCAGAGCTCAGGAATTAGAGCTTCCCTCTGCTCCCAAGCAGTTCCTTCACTATTTTGAAGAGGATAATATGCCTCAGACAAAGCTTCACAGAAACCTTGAAAACGGTATGGCTGTTTCTATCGGTCGTCTTCGTGAAGATACACAATATGATTATAAATTCGTATGCCTTGCACACAACACCCTTCGTGGTGCTGCAGGCGGTGCAGTTCTTCTTGCAGAGCTTCTTTGTGCAGAAGGTTATATGGATTGATAATAAATTCCAATAAAAATTCTGAAATTTGGAGGTTTTCGCTGTGAAAAAACCTATTTTCACGGGTGCCGGTGTTGCCATTGTTACACCATTCAAAGGCGAGGATTTAAAAATCAATTTCCCACTTTTTGAGGAGATAATCGAAAACCAGATTCAAAACGGAACAGATGCAATTGTTGTTTGCGGAACAACGGGTGAAAAATCAACTCTTGTTTACGATGAGCATATCGAAGCAATCCGCACCGCTGTAAGAGTTACAAACGGCAGAATTCCTGTTATTGCAGGAACTGGCAGTAACGATACCGTTCACGCCGTTAAGCTCTCAAATGATGCGGAAAAATGCGGTGTTGATGGACTTTTAATGGTAACACCCTATTACAACAAAGCATCACAGGATGGACTTATTGAGTCCTACACTTTTATTGAAAAGCGTGTTTCAACACCTATTATTCTTTACAATGTTCCATCAAGAACAGGAGTAAATATCAAGCCCGAAACTTATCTCGAGCTTTCAAAGCTCCCACTTATAAATGGTGCTAAAGAAGCAAGCGGCGATATTTCACAGTTTGCAAAAACAGTTGCTCTTTGCGGTGATAACCTTAACTTTTATTCGGGCAACGATGACCAGATAACAGTTTTTACCGCATTAGGTGCAAAAGGTGTTATTTCCGTTCTTTCAAACATTGCTCCCAAGCTCACCCACGATATCGCAATGCTGGGTATTGAGGGAAAAACTCAGGAAAGTGCAAAATTACAGCTTGAATACATTGATTTGTGCAACGCTCTTTTCTGCGACGTTAACCCTATTCCCGTTAAAGCGGCAATGTGTATGATGGGTGTTGATGTGGGCAGATGCAGAATGCCACTTTCCCCTCTTAATGAAGCAAACCAGAAGCTTCTGAGAGCAGTTTTGGAAAAGCATAATATGATATAAAAAATGCTCTTATCAACGATGTAAAGCGGGAACGGGGCAACCCACCACCGCTGACGCGGTCCCCCTCCCTATTAGCCTGAAGGCTAACAGGGATGATAAGATTTTGCAATACTTTTATTTTATTCATTAAACAAAAGGATGTTCTAAAATGACAAGAATACTTTTAAGCGGTTGTTGCGGAAAAATGGGCAGAAATGTTGTTTCTGCTGTAAATGCAAGAAAAGATTGCGAAATAGTTGCAGGTATTGATATTGTTGAGGATAATTCAATTGGTTTTCCTGTTTTCCAGAATTATAGCGAGGTTAACGTTAAAGCCGATGTAATTATTGATTTCTCAAACCCTGCTTTGCTTTCAGATATGTTGAATTTTGCAGTAAAGACAAAAACCGCAGTAGTTCTTGCAACAACAGGTCTTTCCGATGAACAGATTGCACAGGTTGAAGCAGCATCAAAGGAAATTGCAGTTTTCTTCTCCTACAATATGTCTTTAGGTGTAAGCCTTCTTTGCGAGCTTTCCAAGACTGCTGCAAAAATTCTCGGCACAGACTTTGATGTTGAAATCATTGAAGCTCATCACAACCAGAAAATTGATGCTCCCAGCGGTACTGCAATTATGTTGGGTAACGCAATTAAAGAAATGATGCCCGACGCTTATTTTGAATATGACAGATTTTCAAAAAGAGAAAAACGTCACACAAACGAAATCGGTATCCATTCTGTGCGTGGTGGTACAATTGTTGGTGAACACGAAGTTATTTTCGCAGGTAACGACGAAATTGTTAAACTCACACACAGTGCACGTTCGAAAGCAATTTTCGCGCAGGGAGCAGTTAACGCCACAACATTTCTTAACGGCAAAGAAAAAGGCATTTATAATATGTCAGACTTAGTTAATTCATAAATCTAAAAAGCTCGGGAGTAAAATCCTGAGTTTTTTTCTTTAGTGACAAGTTTCATGGAAGCTTCGCTTCCAACAATTTAAATTCTGGTGCGATTATAAACTAGTAAAAATATTTTGCACCATCCTTTTTGCAAAAAAAGACCCGGAACACGCTCCGAGTCTTTTAACTTTCAATTATTAACTTTTAACTTAATACGCTTTGCCCCAGTATACCATCTGTTTTGCAGGTTTACCGCAACAAACACACACATCGGAAAGGTTCTCCTGATTAAAGGGAATACAACGTGAGCCAACGCCTGTAAGCTCTTTAACCTTATCTTCACATTCTTCTTCACCGCACCACATAGCTTTAACAAAACCATCACCGTTTTCCTGAAGCTTTGCATTGATTTCATCAATTGAAGTACAAGCAAATGTGCGTTTATTCTGGTTAGCAAGAGCTTTATTGTAAATTGCTTCTGCATAATCCTTAAGTGTTGCACTGAGGATTTCTTCAAGATTATCAAGAGAAGCAAAGATTTTTTCTCTGTTATCACGTCTTACAAGAACACACTGGTTATTTTCAATATCCTTGGGACCGATTTCAAGACGAACGGGCACACCCTTCATCTCGTATTCTGCAAACTTCCAACCTGGAGAGTTATCGGTGCTATCAACCTTAACTCTGAAGTTTTTGCTGAGACGGTCACGAAGCTCATACGCTTTATCAAGAACACCGGGCTTATGCTGTGCAATAGGCAAAACAACAACTTGAATAGGTGCAACAGCAGGAGGAAGAACAAGACCATTATCATCACCGTGGGACATAATAATAGCACCGATAAGACGTGTTGTGCAACCCCATGATGTCTGATGAACGTAAGCAAGTTTATTTTCTTTGTTCTGATATGTCATATTGAATGCTCTTGCAAAGCCATCACCAAAATAGTGAGATGTTGCAGCCTGAAGAGCTTTACCATCGTGCATAAGAGCTTCAATAGCATAAGTTGCCTCGGCACCTGCAAATTTATCACTATCAGTCTTTTTACCTCTTACAACGGGCATACAAAGAGAGTTTTCGCAAAAATCAGCATAAACATTGAGCATCTGCTCTGTTTCTGCAATTGCTTCTTCAGCAGTTGCGTGAACAGTGTGACCCTCCTGCCAAAGGAATTCTCTGGTTCTGAGAAAAGGACGGGTTGTTTTTTCCCAACGAACAACGCTACACCATTGGTTATAAAGCTTAGGTAAATCTCTGTGAGATTGAATAATTTTTGCATAATGCTCACAGAAAAGCGTTTCGGAAGTAGGTCTTACGCAAAGCTTCTCTTCAAGTTCATCACTACCGCCATGAGTTACCCACGCAACTTCAGGAGCAAAGCCCTCAACATGGTCTTTTTCCTTCTGTAAAAGGCTTTCAGGAATAAACAAGGGCATATAAACATTTTCGTGACCTAATTCTTTGAATCTTGTGTCAAGAATATTCTGAATATTTTCCCAGATAGCATAACCATAAGGGCGGATAATCATACAACCTTTAACGCTTGAGTAGTCAACAAGGTCTGCCTTTTTAACAACATCTGTGTACCATTGAGCAAAATCAACCTCCATAGAAGTGATTGCTTCAACCATCTTTTTCTGTTCTGCCATTTTTACTTCCTCTTTATTATTTATTTTCTTCTATATACTCAACTAAATCGCTTACTGTTCTGATTTTCTTAAGGTCAACATCTTCTAAAGGCATTTCAACCTCAAAAACCTCTTCAACAGACATCCCTAATTCAGCAAGATCAAGTGAATCCATATTTAAATCCATAGACAAATTAGCCTCGGGAACAATCTCAGCTTCGTCAATACCAAATTCACTGGTAATAATTTCCTTAACTTTATCAAAAATCATAATAACCTCCGAAAATTTATTTGAAGATTTAACTAATAAATTGTATATATTTTATGGGGGTTTGTCAAGGGAAAAAGAAAAATTAGATGCCAGATACCAGTTCCCAGATGCCAGAATAGTTACAACTATTGTAATTTCCTTAATGTATTTGTTTTAAATAATACTGATACCATACTCAAAAACCGTATATTAAGAATTTTATAACACTTGTACTATAGTTAATTTTCTATAATAAGAAATGATTAAGTTATTGTTACAAAAACTGGTATCTGGCATCTGGTATCTGGTATCTTTCTATCATTTGAAAATTTTCTTATACTCCTTAATTACCATCGGTGCAATAAGGTTATAAACAAGAATATTTGCACCTGCTTTGATAAGATTGAATGCAATACACACACCTAAAAAACCTTTTATAAAAGCATTGAAATCAAGATTCATAAAAACAGATGTGAGCCAGATATTCATCGGTATCATAACCAGCACAACAACAATAACACCGCAGATACCTGAAACAATTACGCCTTTAACACCGCTGATTTTCTTTTTCACAAAATAAAGGGTCAATATCATAAGCCCTGATGACAAAAAGTGCATCAGAAAGCCTATTATACCGCTGGAAGCACTGACAGTGAGAGTTTGCACAAGGCAAACTACAAACAAGCTTACAAGAGCGTATACAGGGCCCAAAACCGCAGAACAAACAAGTATAGGCACATCCGCAAATTCCATCTCATAAAACGGAGCAGATGGAAAAACCGGGAATCTTACCGTAACCATAAGAACAAGTGAAAGTGCTGCAAGAACACCTGCGGTTGTGAGTCTTTGAAGCTTCTGTTTACTAGTGTAGTTTGATTTCATACAAATCACCTTTCAATAAAAAAATTTCGCCCCGAAAGACTCAGGGCGAAAATAAAAGCTTTCATTTAAAGATTAATATAAAATCTTCTGAAATCTTCTTTCATCCGGACTATACCGTCGGTTCAGGAATCTCACCTGATCAGTCTTTCGACTCGCAGACTTTACTGCCGGTGGGGAATTGCACCCCGCCCTGAAGTTTCGTAGTTATATGATAACATTTTTATAAAGATTGTCAAGATAAATCTGAAATAATCTTAATAAGTGCGGAATAGAGAATTATAATATTGACTTTACGCCTTTAATATAATATACTTATATTTGTATGAAATTATTTATATACATAGGAGTTTTTAACAATGGGTATTTATGAAGAATTAGTCGCTCGCGGACTTATTGCACAGGTTACAAATGAAAGCGAAATCCGTGAAATGATAAATGCAGGTAAAGCAAAATTCTACATCGGCTTTGACTGCACTGCAGACAGCCTTACAGCGGGTCATTTTATGGCTCTCACACTTATGAAGCGTCTTCAGATGGCGGGTAATAAGCCAATTGCGCTTATCGGTGGCGGTACAACAATGATTGGTGACCCTTCCGGCAGAAGCGAAATGAGAAAAATGCTTACAAAGGAAGATATTGACCACAATGCAGAATGCTTCAAACGTCAGATGGAGCGTTTCATCGAATTCGGCGAAGGTAAGGCACAGATGGTTAACAACGCTGAATGGCTTCTTAACCTTAACTATGTTGAGCTTCTTCGCGAGGTTGGTGCTTGCTTCTCTGTTAACAATATGCTCCGTGCAGAATGCTACAAGCAGAGAATGGAAAATGGTCTTTCATTCCTTGAATTCAACTATATGATTATGCAGAGCTACGACTTCTACTATCTCTTTAAGCACTATGGCTGCAATATGCAGTTCGGTGGTAATGACCAGTGGAGCAATATGCTTGGTGGTACTGAGCTTATCCGTCGTAAATTGGGCGAAGATGCACACGCTATGACAATCACACTTCTTACAGACTCTCAGGGTAAGAAAATGGGTAAAACCGCAGGTAATGCTGTTTGGCTTGATCCTAACAAAACTTCACCATACGATTTCTATCAATATTGGCGAAACGTTTCTGATGACGACGTTCTCAAATGCATTAGAATGCTCACATTCCTCCCTCTTGAACAGATTGACGAAATGGATAAATGGGAAGGAAGTCAGCTTAACAAAGCTAAAGAAATTCTTGCATACGAGCTCACAAATCTTGTTCACGGTGAAGAGGAAGCAACAAAAGCTCAGGAAGCTGCAAAAGCAGTTTTCAGCGGTGCAGGTAACTCCGAAAATATGCCCTCAACAACTCTTGCGGATACAGATTTCTCAGCAGATGGCATCGGCATTATTGATGCGTTGTGCAAATCTAACCTCTGCCCCTCCCGCGGTGAAGCAAGAAGACTCATCCAGCAGGGTGGCGTAAGTGTTGATGATGTTAAAATCACAGAGCCTATGTACATCATTCCCATTTCTGATTTTGAAAAAGGCTATGTAATCATCAAAAAAGGCAAAAAAGTATTCCATAAAATTGCTAAATAAAAGCTATGGGTAAGTTATACAAAGCTTACATTTCTTCCTACCGGATGGACACTCCAGATTGGGAAAACTACTTAAAATACGCTGGTGATATATACTATTCACCACAACTGCAGAAGTTGAGCGGTTTTGAACAACATTTCAAAATCAACCGTCTTCAACATATCCGCAGTGTTGCGTATTTAAGCTTTCTGATTTCCCGTAAATTAGGGCTGGATTATAAAAGTACGGCACGTGCAGCAACAATGCACGACCTGTTTTATTATGATTGGCGGGAAGATGATTTAAGCCATAAATTACACGGTTACAGGCATCCCGGAACGGCATTGAAAAACGCCTACTACCTTTGCGGTACACTTAACAAAAAAGAAGTTGATATCATAAAAAAACATATGTGGCCACTTACTGTTGTTCCACCGAGGTATCTTGAAAGTTATATTGTTACTACAATGGACAAATACTGTGCCACAATTGAAATGATTTACTCTTCTTCCGAAAAATACCGCGAAAAGTTCCATAGTCTGACCGGAATAGGCGGTGAAGAATGACAGTTTTAGATTATATTTTCTATTTCTTCTTTTTCAGCTTTATTGGTTGGTTTTTTGAATCCTGCTATTGCTCATTAAGACCAAAAAAATGGGTCAACAGAGGTTTTATGAGAGGTCCGATATGCCCTATATACGGCACCGGCGGCCTTGTTATGATGGTTGCTCTTGTACCATTAAGAAGCCTTACTGAGAACCTCTATCTGAATGAGCTTGCCATTTTTGTTGCGGGTGCAATTCTTTGCGATGCAGTCGAGTTTATGACAAGCTACATTATGGAAAAGCTGTTCAACGCACGTTGGTGGGATTATTCCAACAAAAAATTTAATATTCAGGGCAGAATCTGTCTTACCCACACACTTTATTGGGGTACTTGCTCCTGCCTTTTTGTATTTATACTTGAGCCAATACTTGACCTTTACCTTGTTGGTCAGGTCAGCGAAAGCTCCCGAAACATTCTTACTTACATCTTTTTAACGGTATTTGCATTTGATTTATTGGATACTGTTATTCACGCTCTAGGTATTCGCGATATTTCAAGTAAATTTATGAAAATTTCTGAAGAAATAAGCGACTTTGCCATTCAGGTTTACACTACCGTTGGTGGTAAATCAGAAAGTGATTCCGAGGCAATGAAAAAAGAGCTTGATGAACGCTTTAACGAAATAAGAACAAACTACGATAAATTCAAATCTGATTTAAAAAATGTAAAAAGCAAATCTAAAAAAAGATTGCTAAAGGCTTTTCCTTCCCTTGTTGACGGAATGGCAAAACAGGATAAACTACTTGAGGATTTATTAAGCGATTTAAAAGATAAAATCAATGGTTTCATTAACAAATAAAACTACGGAGGGATTTTTATGAGTTTAAAACACACTTACTACAGAGCGTACCAGAAAACAATGAAGTTTGCGGTTAATTTTTTGGATTGGACCCCACCAAAACTTATTAAAGGTGCAGGCGCTGTTAAACAATTACCCAAGCTTGTTAAAGGCGAAGGCATCAACAATGTTCTTGTTGTAACAGATAAAGGTCTTATGGGTTTAGGTCTTCTCAATCCTCTTTTCGAGGCACTTGAAGCAGAAGGCATTAAATATTCTGTTTTTGACAGTGTACAGCCCAACCCCACAATTTATAATGTTGAGGATGCTCTCAAAATGTACAAGGAAAATGGCTGTCAGGGCTTTATTGCTTTTGGTGGCGGTTCCCCTATGGACTGTGCAAAGGTTACTGCAGCAAGAGTTGTTAAACCAAAACAGACTCCTTCTGATATGCGAGGCGTTCTTAAAGTTTTAAAGAAACTCCCCCCCTTCTTTGCAGTACCTACAACAGCAGGTACAGGTTCTGAATGTACAATTGCAGCGGTTATCTCCAATCCTGACACACACGAAAAGAACTCCATTATGGACCCTGTTCTTCGTCCTAAATACGCTATCCTTGACCCCGAACTTACAGTGGGTCTTCCTCCTCACATTACATCAACAACAGGTATGGATGCACTTACACATGCTGTTGAGGCTTACATTGGTCACAGCAATACAAAGCAGACAGAAAAGGATGCAATCCTTGCAACAAAGCTTGTTTTCGAAAACATCGAAACTGCTTATAAAGACGGCAAAAACGTTGAAGCAAGAGAAAATATGCTTGTTGCTTCTTTCCACGCAGGTCTTGCTTTCACAAGAGCTTATGTTGGTTATGTTCACGCTATTGCTCACAACCTTGGCGGTATGTATAACATCCCTCACGGTCTTGCAAATGCAGTAATTCTCCCCTATGTGCTTGATTACTTTGGCGAAAGTGCATACAAGAGACTCGCTGAACTCGCAGACGTTGCAGGTGTTTCAGGTGCAGCACAGGGCGACCGTGAAAAAGCAAAGAACTTTATTGCATCTATCAGAAAGCTTAACGAAACAATGGGTATCCCTGATAAATTTGAACAAATCAAAGATGAAGATATTCAGCTTATTGCTGAACGTGCTCTTATGGAAGGCAATCCTCTTTACCCCGTTCCCAAAATTATGGATTTGGAAGATTGCAAAGCACTTATCAAGAAATTGCAAAAATAAAGCATTAACTCTACCGAAGCAAAAGTTTCGGTAGAGTTTTTTTATTAAAGATATCCTCTGATGTCAACTGCAAGTTTTTCTTCAAGGTTTATAAGTCTTTTAGTAATATCCTTAGTTTTTTCATCGGCTGCACAGTATTCATTAAGGTATTTATTAAGAGATTTTACACCCATATTACAACCATCTGTCATTAAATCTGCAATTGTTTCATCAGATTCTTTCACAGCTAATTTCATATTTGTTTTAATCCAGGACATTCCCTTAGCTATAGGATTAGGATTTTTGCCCTCATCCTTGTATTGATTCAAAAGGCTTTGAATTTCTCTGTCAAGCTCAACGTGTTCGTTTTTGCAATTCACAAGAAATTCTTTGAGCTTAACTGATTTTACATCATCAAGCACATCATCAATGGAAGAAATACCCATTTTCACACCTGCATCGCACTCTCTTAACAAACGGATTGTATCTTGTTCTATCATTAAAAATCATCCTTTCGATGATATTTTAACCATAATTTTCAAAAATATAAAAATACCTACCGCATTTTATTATTGCGATAGGTACTTTTTAACATAAAATCAAAGCTTTTCGATATCCTCTTTTGTTATCATATGGATACCTTGTTCAACAAGAGCAGCTTGTGCACTGGTAATATCTTCAACACGGAAAATCATATATGCGTGTTTTGTTACGCCATTACCCATAAAAGCGTACATATAATCAATGTTAACACCTGTGCCTTCAAGAATATTCAGAACCTTGTTAAGTCCACCGGGAACATCAGGAATTTTCACACCAAGAACATCAGTTAAGGAATGAATATAACCTGCATCCTTTAAGACAGTTGTTGCCTTGTAAAGGTCCTTAACAATGATTCGAACAATGCCAAAATCTCCTGTTTCTGCAAGAGAAAGTGCTCTCATATCAATATCATTTTCTGCAAGAACTGCTGTCATAGCACTCATTGCACCGGGTTTATTTTCAACAAAAACGGAAATCTGTTTAATACTCATAGCAATTCCCTCCGATTATATTTTTCTCTTATCAATAATACGAACAGCTTTACCCTCACTGCGGACAATTGATTTTGGTGCAACAAGAGTAACCTTAGCAGAGATACCAAGCATTGAACGAAGACCTTCAACAAGCTCTCTTTGTCTGCGGTCGATTTCACCCATATTATCAGTAAACATTTCAGGAGTCATTTCAACGTGAACATCAAGAGTATCAGTATTCTTAACGCGGTCAACGATAATCTGATAGTTTGCAGAATAGCCCTGATTAAGAAGAACAGTTTCAATCTGTGACGGGAACACATTAACGCCACGTATTATAAGCATATCATCACTTCTGCCCATAGGCTTACACATTTTAATAAATGTACGACCGCAGGAGCATTTTTCACGCTTAAGAACGCAAATATCTTTAGTTCTGTAACGAAGAATCGGGAAAGCTTCTTTTGTAATAGCAGTAAAAACAAGCTCACCCTTTGAGCCCTCCGGAAGAACCTCGTGTGTTTCGGGGTCAATAATCTCTGCAATAAAGTGGTCTTCGTTGATGTGCATACCACTCTGTGCTGAACATTCAAAAGCAACACCGGGACCTGAAAGCTCTGTAAGACCATAAATATCATAAGCCTTGATACCAAGTATTTTCTCAATATCGTGACGCATCTCTTCACTCCACGCCTCTGCACCGAAGATACCTGCTTTTAAAGGAATCTGGTCAGGTGTAAGGCCCATTTCCTTCATAGCTTCACCAAGATATGCGGCATAAGAAGGTGTACAACAAAGAATTGTTGATTTTAAATCCTGCATAAACATAATCTGACGTTCAGTGTTGCCTGAAGAAATCGGAATAGTTAAGCAACCGAGCTTATGACTACCACCATTAAGACCTGCACCACCGGTGAAAAGACCGTAGCCATAAGCAACCTGACAAACATCCTCTTTAGTTGCACCAACTGCAGTTAATGCACGGGCACAGCAATCCTCCCACAAATCAATATCGTGCTGTGTATAATAAGCCATAACTCTCTTTCCGGTTGTACCGGATGTTGAGTGAATACGCACACATTCATTCAATGGCTTTGCAAGAAGAGCATAAGGGTAACCCTCTCTTAAATCATCCTTAGTTACAAAGGGTAATTTATGTAAATCTTCAGTACCTTTTATATCATCAGGTGTAATACCTTTTGCTTCCATTTTAGCACGATAAAAAGGTACATTTTCCCACACATGCTTTACTTGTTTAATAAGTCTTTCATCCTGCCAGGACTTGAGTTGCTCTGTGCTCGCAGTTTCAATCTCGGGTTGATAATAACGTTCCATAGTAGCCTCCGGAATTTTAAATGCCTTTTTCTGTAGAAAAAGCCAAATAATCTAAAAAATATAAAAACAATTATAAAACTGTATCATTTCATTGTCAACAAGCAATAAAATATTTTTATGCTTTTTTCTTTTTAAATTTGTTTGAAATCGCAACAATTGACACTCTGAGAAGTGAGGCTGCAATAATGCCGCCACCAATTGCGATGCCTACTGTTAAGGTAGTCATAAAAAATTCAAGTGCTGCTTCCCGGTTTTCTGAAAGAAGATTACTCATTGCATAATAGAGGGTGCCTCCTGGAACAAGAGCGATACAACCGGGTAAAAGGAAAACAGTAGACGGAGCCTTACAAATTCTTGCAAAGAGGTCCGCAAAGCTTGAGGCAACAAATGCAGCCAAAAGATTCGGAAGAAAATTGCCTCCAAAAAGCTCAGTAAAGCCAAAATAACAAATACAAGCTAATAAGCCATCGATCATAGCAAAAGGCCAATGAGAAGGCTTCAAACGGAAAAGGATAGCAAAACCCAGAGTGCTTATTGCACCGGCAACAATTTTAATTATAATTGCTTCCATTAAAATACCCTCCCGAAAAACATTATTGCAACAATGTAGCCGAACGCCACCATAACCGCTGTGAGAACTGCCTGGACTAACTGAATTATACCTGAAACAGTATCACCGAACAGTAAATCTCTTACTGCGTTACCAAAAGCAAGACCTGGTATAAGTAACATAATAGTACCAATCATAACCATATCTATATTCTGACCGATACCATAATTGACAAGCAACAAACCACAAATTGCACCAACAAATGACTGGGCAACAGTATACAGCATTTTGTTGATGAGATTTATTTTTTGCCTATTCATAACAGAAACAAAAAATCCTGCAATGGCTGCTGCTAACGCATCCCATAAATTTCCACCAAAGAACACAGCAAAACCTCCGGCAGCAATTACACCACCGAGGATTGATAAGTATTTCGGGAATGGTTTGTGGTGCAAAGCATAATCAATTTTCTCCTCAACTTCTTCAAGTGAAACGTAGCCGTTACACACCTCACGTGAAAGCTTATTAAATTCATCAAGCTTATACATATTGTTGCTTGTTTTATAAACTCGCCTTACCTGTGAAGCGGTTGTTCCGTCTGCCATACGCACGCCTGCAACCACCAAGGATGGCAAAGCAAAAACATCGGTATGCACCGCACCATAAGCAGAACAAATTCGCTCAATTGTATCTTCAATACGGTGTGATTCACCACCACAACGAAGAATATTTTCACCGATATCAAGTGCTTTGCTGAGAATATAATCGGCTGTATACAGAGAGGTATCAATAATCCTTACCCTACCTGTTACGATTTTACTTTTTCTCTTGAACATCTGTTAACCTCTTTTTCTTGAATCGATATAATCCTGTAAAATAATGTCTGCGGCTACTGCATCCACAACGCTTTTACGTTTTTTACCTCTAACATTATTATCACTGAGAATTCTGTGGGCAGATACTGTTGTGAGCCTCTCATCCCAGAAATGAATGGGTATTTCAGTAATAGTTTTAATAACCTCACCCAATTCTTCACAAGCATCTGCACGAAAGCCTTTTGAACCATCCATATTCTTGGGCAAACCAATTACAATTTGCTCTGCTTTTTTCTCAATTGCAATATCAACAATTTTCTTTGCAAGAGCATCCTTGTTCCATTCGGTTATAACGCAAACAGGCGAAGCTAACATTTCAAGCTTATCGCAAACAGCTATCCCCGTTCTTTTATCACCGTAATCAACAGATAATATTACCATATATATACTCCAAAAATGGCTGATAGATAAACTATCAGCCGTTTATTTTAATCAAGAACAACCACTGCTTCCGTTGTTTCAGGAATTGTTGCAACATCTTCTGTTTCAGTTGGAATTTCT
The DNA here is from genome assembly GCA_045576915.1 of Acutalibacteraceae bacterium. Lineage (GTDB taxonomy): Bacteria > Bacillota > Clostridia > Oscillospirales > Acutalibacteraceae > DTU089. Next base: position 3,134 of record JAZNHK010000120.1, on the reverse strand, counting down.
GTAGTTGTAGTCGGAAGTGTTGTTGTGGGTGCTGCAACAGTTGTTTTAATAGTTGTAGCGGGTTTGGTTGTCTTTTTATTTTTATTCTTATCCTTCTTCTTTTTCTTTGTGGTTTCCTCTGTTGCAGAAGGTCCTGTTACCTCGTCAGGAATTTCAGAACCAATTGCATGAATCATAGCACAGTTTTTGCATTTAGAAGGAATATAGGAAGATTTATAATAGCCGGTACCTGTTTCTGCACAACCAGCACTTGCGATATCACCGGAGATTTTACAATAAGACCTTGCGACAACGCCACTTGCAGTCGGATAAGACATACTTTCAAGCTCTTCGTGAACATCGTTCATAATCTCTCTGAATATCTTACCTGCAGGGTTACCGGATGTGTTTGTGATTGCTCTGGGCTCATCATATCCGTACCAGACAGCAGCCACATAATAAGGTGTACCACCAACGAACCAGCGGTCCTTATCATCGGATGTTGTACCGGTTTTTGCAAATGTATCAAAACCACTGATACCATAACCACCACCGGTACCACCATTAACAACAGTTCTTAAAAGCTGACGCATAACACCCGCGGTGCTTTCAGAAACAACCTGTTTACCCTCACTGTTGCCTGATTTAAGGAGAGTTTCAGTACCATCATTATTGGTAACCTTGTAATAGCAATAAGGCTTAAAGTAGTAACCATTATTACCAAAAATTGCAAACGCTGCGGTCATATCAAGAGTTGTCATACCCTGACTGGCACCACCAACGCAAAGAGTTGAGAAATTACCGTCGTAGTTAGGGTCATCTTCATCAGTTATAAATGTAGAAACCTTCAAATCATCAACAAGGAAATCAAAGCTTGTTTCAATACCAATCTTTCTCATAAGCTGTGCAGGAACAGTATTAAGTGACTGAGCAAGAGCAGATTGAACAGTTACGAAGTTTGTTGCAGAACCATAAGAACCACCATAGTTAACAGGCCATCTGGAAGAGCCCAATCTGATACCATAATTCTGCACCTTTGTTGACCAGGTACAAACATTATTCTCAATAGCAGGGGCATAAACAGAAATAGGTTTAATTGCCGAACCGGGCTGACGTGGTGAATCAGATGCACGGTTGAGTCCGCGGAAGGTATCCTTCTCACCTGCACCGCCAACCATAGCAACCACCCTACCGCTATAGTCCATGATTGTAATTGCAGACTGAACTGCAGGGTTTTCTTTAGTATCCTTTTCTTCAGGGAAAGTAATTCTGTTTACATAAACATTTTCTGCAGCTTCCTGAACATCAAGGTCAATCGCTGTATAAATTCTCAAACCGCCAAAGAAAACCTTACGCCAGGCCTCATTATAAGTTAAATCATATTTTTTCTGTAAATCTTCAATAACAGAATCAATTACATATTCAACATAGTATGAGGACATTTTGTTATCAGTTTTATCTGTATATTTAACGTCCTCTTCTGTGTATTCTGTATCATCCTCTTCGTCCTCATTTTTAGTAACCTGGCTACCCTTGTAATTTTCACTATTGGTGAAAACAAGTTCATACTTCAAGGCTTTTTTATATTTCTTTTCACTGAGGCTACCCTCTTCAAACATACAGGAAAGGCAATATCTCTGCCTACCCATATTACCCTCTTCATCCTTTTCAAGCAAAGCAGCAAGACCATCTTCAGTAAGAGGGTCAAAGGTTGCAGGTGCTTTTGTAATGGCTGCAATTGTTGCACATTCAGCAGCATTCAAATCTTCAACATTTTTACCAAAATACTTTTCTGCAGCAGTTCTGATACCATAACAACCATTACCTAGATAAACCGTATTAAGGTAGAATTCCATAATAGTTTTTTTGGAATAATGCTGTTCAACATTCAAAGCGTTAAGAATTTCATAGAACTTACGAGAAACTGTTCTACCATCCTCTTTAGTAAGGTTTTTAATTAACTGCTGTGTAATTGTTGAAGCACCACGCTCAAAGCCTGAGGAAACAACACCAAAAACAGTACCGTACCAGTCAACACCATTATGCTCCTTAAAACGCTTATCCTCAAGGTCACGGAAAGCGTTAATCATATCTTTAGGAATATCCTTATAGTCAATCCACACACGATTCTGTGCACCGTGAAGTCTTAAAAGCTCAACAAGCTGTTTATTGGAATCATAACCATAAATGATACTTGTCTGTTCCTGGTTTGCCTTGTATTCTTCAAGGTCGATTTTCTTTCCACCTGTTACATATTCATTAGCGAATTTATAAACATAGGTGCAGGCAACAGTACCGCAAATAAGACAGATTGCAGTGATTACCATTACAACAGAAAAAAACATTCTGAGCTTAGGATGCTGTTTTTTTACCTTTTTAGTTTTGTTTGGTCGTTTGGGGCGTTTAACTGCCATTAAGGATGCCTCCTTTAGAATAAAACAAATTTATATAAACTGAACAAAGCTCTATTTTAAATATATTTTATGCAGATGCTCTGTTATTTACAAAGTTAATTACGGTGCATTTCTTATAATAGATTCAGCAACCGCTAAATCGAAAGGCGTTGTAATTTTTATATTGCTGTCAAGTCCTTCAACAAGCTTGACCCTGAAGCCTCTGTCAGCAAAAATTGATGCAACATCAGTATATTTTTCAAGTTCATCATCCGAAAGAGAGTTTATAACATTTTCAAGCTCTTTCAAACGAAAACTCTGTGGAGTCTGGACTCTGTAAAGCTCTTTACGGGATAAGGGCTCCGAAAGGAAATCACCTGTTGATGCTCTTATTATAGAATCATATACCGGCATAACTGTGTTTGCGGCACCATATTCGTTAACAGCCTGAATATTATTCTTAATCACACGTGCATTTATAAATGGTCTTACTGCATCGTGAGTGAGAATGATATCATCATCTTTTATATTAAACTGTTTCGATAAAAAACAACAGCCATTTTGCACGGATGAGTTTCGGTTTTTACCACCGGGTACAACAAAAACAGTATCGAGTGATATGTTATATTCCATAAGCAAAGCTTTTGTGTATTCAATCCAGTCAACAGGACAACAGATAACACCTGCTCTGAACGAGCCGAAATCAATAAAGTTCCTTACTGTTTTCACAATTATGGGTTCATTATCAATTTTCAGATACTG
>JAZNHK010000119.1:0-15318 GCA_045576915.1 Acutalibacteraceae bacterium | reverse complement strand
TCTTATGATTCCTAACATGTACAAAATCGCTGGTGAGCTTCTCCCAAGCGTTTTCCATGTATCAGCTCGTTGCGTTGCTTCACACGCACTTAACATTTTCGGCGACCATTCAGACGTTTACGCTTGCCGTCAGACAGGCTTTGCTATGCTCGCTGAAACAAACACACAGGAGGTTATGGACCTTGGTGCAGTTGCTCACCTTGCAACTATCAAGAGCCGTGTTCCTTTCATCAACTTCTTCGATGGTTTCCGTACTTCTCATGAGCTCCAGAAGATTGAAATCTGGGACTATGAAGATCTTAAGGAAATGTGCGATATGGATGCAGTTGATGCTTTCAGAAAGAGAGCTCTCAACCCCGAGCATCCCGTAATGCGTGGTTCACACGAAAACGGCGACATCTTCTTCCAGCACAGAGAGGCTTGCAACACTTACTACGATAACGTTCCTGCAATTGTTGAGGAATATATGGGTAAGGTTAATGCAAAGCTTGGCACAGATTACCAGCTCTTCAACTATTACGGTGCTGCTGATGCAGAAAACGTAATCGTTGCTATGGGTTCAATCTGCGACGTTGCTGAAGAAGTTATTGATTACCTTCTTGCAAAGGGCGAAAAGGTTGGTCTTCTTAAAGTTCGTCTTTACAGACCCTTCGCATCTGAAAAATTCGTTGCTGCTCTTCCCGCAACAGTTAAAAAGATTGCTGTTCTTGACAGAACAAAAGAACCCGGTTCAATCGGTGAACCTCTTTACCTTGATGTTGTTGCCGCTCTTGATGCTTGTGGCAAAGACGGTATCTTCGTATCAGGCGGTCGTTACGGTCTCGGTTCAAAAGATACTCCTCCCTCATCAATCTTCGCTGTATATGCTGACCTTGCAAAAGCTGACAGCAAAAAACACTTCACACTCGGTATCAACGACGACGTTACTTACCTTTCACTTCCCGAAGAAGAAGCTCCCAACACAGCTGCTGAAGGTACAATCGAGTGCAAATTCTGGGGTCTTGGCGGTGACGGTACTGTTGGTGCTAACAAAGACTCTATCAAAATCATCGGTGACCACACTGACAAATATGTTCAGGCATACTTCCAGTATGACTCAAAGAAAACCGGTGGTGTTACAATTTCTCACCTTCGTTTCGGCGATAAAGCTATCAAGAGCCCGTACTATGTAAACAAGGCTGACTTCGTTGCATGTCATACACCTGCTTACATCGAAAAAGGCTTCAAGATTGTTAACGACGTTAAACCCGGCGGTGTATTCCTTATCAACTGCCAGTGGAGTGACGAAGAGCTTGCTTCTAAGCTCAACGCAGAAACAAAGCAGTACATTGCAAAGAACAATGTTCAGCTTTACACAGTTAACGCTATTGACCTTGCTGCTGAAATCGGTCTTGGTAAGAGAACAAACACAATTCTTCAGGCATCTTTCTTCGCTCTTGCTAACGTTCTTCCCAAGGATGACGCTATCAGCTATATGAAGAACGCTGCATTGAAGTTCCTCAAAAAAGGTCAGGATATCGTTGATATGAACCACAAAGCTATCGACGCAGGCTTCGGTGCATTCAAGAAATTTGATGTTCCTGCTGACTGGGCAAATGCAACTGACGATGTAAACGCTGTTGCTTCAAACGGTCCTGCTAAGCTTGTTAAGATGGTTGACAATATTATGAAACCCGTTGGTGCTATGAACGGTGACGCTCTTCCCGTTTCTGTATTCACAGACCACGCTGACGGTACTTTCGAACAGGGTGCTTCCGCATACGAAAAACGCGGTGTTGCAGTTCTCGTTCCCGAATGGGATCCCGCAACTTGTGCAAAATGTAACAAGTGTTCTTATGTATGTCCTCACGCAACAATCCGTCCCTTCGCTCTTGATGCTGACGAAGTTGCTAACGCTCCCGAAGTTCTTAAAAAGGCTCCCAAGCCCGTTGTTAAAACAGACTATATCTACACACTTGCTGTTTCTCCCCTTGATTGTATGGGTTGCGGCGTTTGCGTAGGCGTATGTCCCACAAACTCTCTTAAGATGGTTTCTCGTGAAAGCCAGGATGCTCAGCAGGCAGCATTTGATTACTGCGTAGCTAACGTAACAGAAAAAGAAGGTGTTGCAGGTCCTGCAAACATCATCTCCAGCCAGTATAAGAAACCTCTCCTTGAGTTCTCCGGTTCTTGTGCAGGTTGTGCAGAAACTGCTTATGCTCGTCTTGTTACTCAGCTCTTCGGTGACAGAATGTACATCTCTAACGCAACTGGTTGTTCTTCAATCTGGGGTGGTCCTGCTGCTACATCTCCCTACACAACAAACGCTAAGGGTCAGGGTCCTGCTTGGGCTAACTCCCTCTTCGAAGATAACGCAGAGCATGGTTTCGGTATGCTTCTCGGTCAGGCTGCTCTTCGTAACAGCCTTATTGCTAAGGTTGAACAGATTGCAGAATCCGACAAGGCTTCCGATGCAGTAAAAGCTGCTGCTAAAGAATACCTTGCAACAGTTAACGATGGCGAAAAGAATGGTGCTGCTACAGATGCTCTTGTTGCTGCTATCGGTGACGGTGCTTGCTGTGACCTTTGCAAATCAATCGTTGATAACAAAGAATTCCTTTCCAAGAAATCCGTATGGATCTTCGGTGGTGACGGTTGGGCATACGATATCGGCTTCGGCGGCGTTGACCACGTTCTTGCTTCCGGTGAAGATGTAAACATTATGGTATTTGATACAGAGGTTTACTCCAACACAGGTGGACAGGCTTCTAAGGCTTCCAACATTGGTCAGGTTGCTCAGTTCGCTGCTGCCGGTAAGGCTATCGCTAAGAAGAGCCTTGCAGAAATTGCTATGAGCTATGGTTATGTTTACGTTGCACAGATTGCAATGGGTGCAGACCAGAACCAGACTCTTAAAGCAATCAAAGAAGCAGAAGCATACAATGGTCCTTCTCTTATCATTGCTTACTCACCCTGCGAAATGCACTCAATTAAGGGTGGTATGATTAACTGCCAGAACGAAATGAAGAAAGCTGTTGAATGCGGTTACTGGAATATGTTCCGTTACAACCCCGCTCTTAAGGCAGAAGGTAAGAATCCCTTCACAATCGATTCCAAACCTGCTACAGGCGATTACAAAGCATTCCTTCTTAACGAGGCACGTTACTCAGCTCTCACTCGTTCATTCCCCGAAAGAGCAGAAGCTCTCTTTGCACAGTCCGAACAGACAGCTATCGAAAGATACGAACATCTTCTCAGACTCAAAGATCTTTACGCTCCCAAGGCTGAATAAGATTAAACAACAAAATCCTCTTGCAGAAATGCAAGGGGATTTTTTCTTTTGTCCAACAAACGCAATAAAACTCCCCTTTGTATCTTTCAAATACATCGGGGAGTTTTTTCAATAAATTTTATGACGCCAATGCCATATTAACAACATTCTGATAAGACGCAACATCAAGTTCATCTGAAACACAGCCATTAGCTGCCCAGATTTCCTCTTCCGTTGGAATTTCATGACCTGATGCCGATTTTTCTGCATAAGCAGCATCAAGAATGTCACAAACACCGTCACCATTAAGGTCACCATTTACGATAACCTTATAGCTATCAGTTGCACCGTCCTTTGTTAAATCAAGGGTAGCACCTGTTGTAAGATAACCATAGCTATTTAATTTTGTTGTGAGTTTTGCAGGCAACAAATATGTAACTATACTCTTAAACTCTTTAGCCATATATGTGTTACTGAAAATAAGCTTGTTTGCATAATCAATTTCAGTACCATTCTGTGCAAAGAGGTATTTTTGTTCCATTGTTGTGAACTCAAACTCGTATGTGCTGAAGTGGTCAGTTGTGAATGTCATATTCATACCATTCTGCTCACTTTCAAGCAAGGTTCTTGAACCATCATCATTGACACGGTATACGCTTGCGGTTGCGTTTTCGGGAATATCGTTTTCGAAAACTTCATCAAGCTGAACTGAGATTTCAATATTACCCTCAGGCTGATGCTTATCACCGTTTTCATCAATATAATCAAGCTCTACAGTAGATGTATTGTAGCTTGCATCAGGTGACTGATGTGTATCTTTACCTTCAAGTCTTAATGCTTTTGAGTCTTTAATACCACAAACTGAACATCTTGAACCTGCATTTTCAATGGCATTCTTGTTATTGGATGCAGTAATTACTTCCCAACTATGCTCACCGGATTCTATTTCTTCTGTATATGTATCGCCACACTCACAAGTATATGTAAGTATTCCGCCCTCTGTACAAAGCTCGAAATCCTTGGTTACATTATGTTTATGATAGTGAGCATCATAAAGAGCAGTAATTGTAAGGTTTTCAGACGGCATTGTTGCAGGAATAGTTTTGTCCCAACCTATAAACGCACCGCCAATAGAATTGTTGCTTACTTCGGGAACTGCAATGAAATCACCTACTGCATATATTTCTTCAATGATTTCACCATCAATATTCCAAAAGATTTTGTATTCATTCTTAAGAAGCTCTGCATCAAATACTCTTACTTCGTTGTTAAGAGTAAGGTTTTCAGGAATATTCCAGCCTATGAAGTTATAGTCCGCACCATAGCTTGTTGCAGGAGCAACCACTTTTGTTGTAGAAGAAAGCCTGTTAATAGCATAAGGAATATTATTGATATTAAATACCGCGATACCGCTTGTGCCACCTATATCTACACTATTGGGTGCAAATACAGCTTCATAACCTTCGCCATTTTCGAGAATTACGCCACTTTCGAATGTACCCACCTGATATGTGCCACTCTTGAGTGTATTGCCATTTGCAGTTGCACGGAAGGTGAAGTCAATTACAAATTCACTGCCCTCTGCCCAAGGCTCAACACCGCTGATTAAAATAGTTGTTGTGCCGTCTGAATTACGTGTAATTGTAATCTGCTCATTGGCTACACCAAGATTTTCTATTGCACTCTTGCGGATTGCCTCTTCCTGAACACTTGTAAGAGTAAAATACTTTGTAAGAGTGTATTTAAGTGTAGCATTTGTGAAGCTGCCTGTATGAGTTGTTGTTTCTTCAACAATTGATGTAAATACTTCTGAAAGATTGTCTACATCACTTACACCAAAATAATATCCGTTTGTATTCTCTGTAGCATCCTTTGAATTTCTCATAATTTCTGCTTCTTCGTTGTAGTTTGAAGAAACATAATTCATAAAGTTATTTACAGCATTATCTGCAGATGTTGTTGCATCAAACACGCCAACACTGTATACAGTTGCATCGTATGTATTCTTAAGTTGATATGCATTCTTAATTGCTACATTTGCAACACCGTAGTCAAAACCGCTATAACTTGTGGGCTCACCATCCGTTAAGAATACAACTACTCTTTGTCTGTTATCTGTAACAGGGTTGTTAGCGAAAATATTTGATGCCATTTCAAAACCAAGGTCTGCCCTTGTAGCACCCTCTGCATCAATCGCTTTTACAGCATCTGTAATTACCTTATTCAATTCTCCATCGGCATTTACAGAAACAAGAGCGTTTTTGTAATCTGCATTTGTGATTTTATTGTATTTCACAATATCCGATGTGAGAAGCTCTGTGTTCTGGTAGTTAAGATTATTGTTACTACCGGATGCGAAACCTACAACAGCAATTCTATGGTCAACTGAGTTAGTTTTTGCATCTTCAAGAATAGCATTACTGAATGTAGTTACAGCATTCTTGAGTGATGTTTTCTTACCACCATCTGCCATACTACCTGATTGGTCAAGAACAAAGATAATATCAAGGGGTACTGCCTTTGTTGTGGTGGCAACAATAGTTTTACCGGGAGCAGAAACATTAAGATTAATTTCTACCTCACCTGTTGAACTGAAATAATCTGCACTGTTGCTTGCTGTTATACCATCAATTTCATCCACCGGAACCGGGGTGTAAATTGCATTAACAGTGAAATTTTTGTTTCTTACATCAAAGTTTTCCCACTCACCGTTGTACTTATCTTTGTGGGGAACTTCTGGAACTGCGATTTCTGTTGCATCTTCAGGGAAATCAACAGTTGCAACAATTTCTCCATCTGCAACAAATGTTGCGGTATATTTGAGAAGCTTGGGAATTATACCTTCTTCTGTTACATCACAGTTGTAGCACTTATGAGCACGAACACCGTCAGTGTCCATTGTTGCAGGAGTTACAACCTCCCATTTACCATAAATATGACTTGCAACAGGAATAGGTGTAATATCCGAAATTGCATCACATCTCAAGCAATGATGCGATTTTGAGCCTTGGGTCTCGCAGGTTGGCTCTGTATCAATTGTCCACATTGTTGAAACATGGTGACCAAGAGCAACAACTGTTGTTATATCAACTTTTTCCTCACAACGTGAGCAATGGCGTGATTTCAAACCTGATTCTGTACAAGTTGCTTCTTTATCAACTGTGAAAACAGATTCATAATCATGATCGTATGCCTTTACAGTTTCATTATTAACAAAACCGCAAGTATCACAAGTAGCGTGTCGCTTACCATCTGTTGTACAGTCGGCTGTGCTTTCAACAGTCCACTCACCATAGCTATGACCGAGAGCTTTGATAACCTCTACTTCCTCTACATAGCAGGAATTACACATTCTTAATCTTTCACCATTGATTGTACAAGTAGGAATTTCAAGAATTTCCCATTCACCAAAGCTATGTCCGGTAGCGGGAATTTCTGTTACATCCTTCTTTGAATTACAGGAAGGACGGTTACAATGATGAGATTTTGAACCCGCTACTGTACAAGTTGGTGTTTTATCTGTTGTCCAACGGCTCGAATACACATGGCCAAGAGCATCTATTGTTTCTGTAATTTTATCATCACAATAAACACAGATTTGTGCTCTTTCACCATCTTTTTCACAGGTTGCTGCAGATGTAACAACCCAATCGCTATAATCGTGAGTTGTTTTTTCAATTACTGTTTCATCTGTTTTTGAATCGCACCTTGAACAATGACGGGATGCAAGACCCTCCTGTTCACAAGTTGCTTCAATATCAACAGTAAAATCTTTTGAATAATCGTGACCAAGAGCCAATATTGACTCTGTTACCTTACTGTCGCAAGAATAACATTGACGATATTTTGCACCCGCTTCTTCGCAGGTTGCTTCTTTTTCTATAATCCATTCAGTCAGATATTTATGACCCGTTGCAGAAATAGTATCAGTTTCTGTTGCCTGACAGATTCCACATTCTCTGTGTCTGCTACCATCTGTTTCGCAGGTTGCTTCTGCATCAACAATCCAACTACCGTAGGTATGACCTGTTGCAGGTATTATTTCTGTCGCCTTTTGGAAATCGCAATAAATACAATCCTGTACCTTTGTACCAAAATCCGTGCAAGTGGCTTCTTGGGTTATATTCCATTCGTATGTATGGTCGGTAGAATTAAAATGGATAACCGCTTTGTTCAAAGAAGAATTTTCATCTGCGATTACTATTTCATTCCAATCATCTTCAGAATGTGCATAGAAGATATATTTCAAATCAACACATTCATAGAAGCAACTATCGTCTATATTTGTCAATTTTCCCTTTATAACTATTGTTTCAAGGTTGCTGCATCCTCCAAATGTATATTCGCCTAATGCTGTTATGCCCTCGGGAATTTCGATTGACTTAAGTAATGAACAATAAGCAAAAGCTCCCGAACCCAAATGCTTTAATCCATCAGGAAGTTTGATTGACTCAAGTGCTGTACAGCCAACGAAAGCACCTTCGTCAATAGTTTCTACACTTTCAGGAATTTCTATTGACTCAAGAGAAGGATTATCGCAAAAAGCTCCCTCACCTATAGTTATTACAGTATCAGGAATAGAAACTGATTTAAGATTATCACAATTAGCTAAAATTTCTCTTTCAATGTTAACTATTCCGTAAGGAATTTCAAAGCTTTCAAGGCTATCGCAATCTAAAAATGCTTGTTCATCTATGCTTTCCACATTACCCTCAAATACTACAGATGTTAAAGCTACACATCCATCAAATGCCTCTTGGCCTATAAATTTTACACCATCAGGGAAAATGATTGATATAAGATTTTCACAACGTTCAAATGTGCAGTCGGCTACCAATCTTGTACCATCTTTTACGGTATAGTCACCTGCAATAGTTTCCTTAGCTTCAACTAAATATTTGCCAATGTATAACACATCATCTGTCCAATTAGACGCCTCTTTATAATACCCGGTATTATAAAATGCACCGTCTCCAATTCTTGTAATACTATTAGGAAGTTCAATTTCCGCGAAACTTACACAACCCCCGAAAACACTTTCGCCTATAGTTGTTACACTTTCAGGAATCACAACAGTGGCTAGCTTTGAGCAACCCAGGAAAGCACTATCTTCTATAGTTGTTACACTGTTGGGAATTGTGATTTCTGTTAAACTTGTGCAACCTTTGAAAGCTGATCCACATATTGTTGTTACACTATCAGGAATTGTAACATCTGTCAGACTTGTGCATTCTCTGAAAATATTATAACTCAAACTCGTTATACCATCAGGAAGCTCAATATAAGTCAGACTTGTACAGCCAGCAAAACCATCTCCACCTATATGAGTTACACAGTCAGGGATTGTGATTTCAGAAAGGCTACTACAACCGCCAAAAGCATATCCGCCTATATCAATTACACTGTCTGGAATTTCTACAGACGTAATGCTTTTACATTTCCAGAAAGCCATATAACCTATTTTTGACACCGGTAAGCCGTTATATTTGGAAGGAATCTTGATAACACCACTGGCAGAAGTATCACAACCTGTTACGGTATAATATGTTCCATCATCGCTGAGAGTGAAGGTTAAGTAATCCACATCTGTAACTACATCACCGCAAACTGTACACTCACGTATGTTGGTTTCATAGTTCTCATCATATTTCCATTCGCCATAAGTATGACCTGTTGCAGCAATAGTAATTACTTCTGTTTTCGCAGTACAATTTAAACAGTGTCGGGATTTTGATCCTGCTTTAGTACAGGTAGGTAATGCATCAACTGTAAACTCCTCTGAATATTCGTGAGGAAGTAAAGGAATTGAAGTCAGCTCAATTTTTGAACCACACCTTATACAATGACGGGACTTCCAACCGCTTTTAGAACATGTAGGTTCGCTATCAATAATAAAATCCTCTGAATACTCGTGGCCTGCAGGAATAACTTCTGTTTCGAGAGTTTCGCCACAAACTGTACATTCAATATGCTTTGAACCAGTTATCATGCAGTTTGCATTAAAATCAATAATCCAATCACTTGCACTATGTCCTGTCATAACAATTTCGGTTACATCTGTTTTATCATCGCAATTAAGGCAATGATGAGATTTGCTACCTTTTTCAATACAGGTAGGCTCTACATCAATTGTCCATTCAGATGAATAATTATGTCCTGTTACAGGAATTTCAACTGTTTCAAGTATTTCACCGCAAACTGTACATTCTTTGTGCTTTGAACCCACTGTTGTGCAGTTTGCTTCTTTGTCAACAATCCAATCACTTGTAGTATGACCTGTTGCCGGAATTGGTGCTGTGTATGTTGAACCACAACCATTGTTCATACAAGAATATGTCTTAACACCATCTGTTTCACAAGTAGCCTCAACTGTTACAGTACCTTTATCATATTTATGACCTGTTGCGGGAATTACTTCGCTAAATGTATCGCCACAACCATTTTCACAAGACCATGTTCTAACACCATTTGTTTCGCATGTTACTTCTTTGGTTATAGTTGCATTATAACTATGCCCCGTTGCAACAATTTCTGTTACGTCAGTTTTATCAGCACAATTAAGACAATGGTGAGATTTACTACCATTTTCAGTACAGGTTGGAACCACATCTATTGTCCACTCGGTTGAATAATTGTGTCCTATGGCAGAAAGAGTAACCGTGGTTTCGGGAACCAAGCCCAAAGAATCTAACTCTGAATTTTTACACACAACACAATAAGCTGTTTTTTCGCCATCATGGGTGCAGGTTGGTTCCTTGGTAATGGTCCATTCACCCATTATGTGGTCTGTTGCTTCGTAGTGTTTTATTGCATTATATAACCACCTGTTATTAGATAACGAAGAAGATGAATAACCTATAATTTCAATGCTATCCCATTGTTCCTGCGTGCCCGGATAGAAAACAAATAATAAATTTTCGCAACTTAAAAATGCTGAAATACCAATGTACGTAACGCTATCAGGCACTGTAACAGATGTAATATTTACCGCATCCCTAAAAGCGTAAGCACTTATCGTTGTTACCCCATCCGGTATTACATATTCAGCATCAGCTTTACCGGCAGGATAGCAAACAAGTTTTGTTTTATCTTTACTAAAAACAACACCATCAATTGACACATAATGTGCGTTGTTTTCATCAACATCAATTGACACAAGACTTATACAATCGTTAAAAATGGGATTCCATATATTGGAAACTGAATCAGGAATCTTAATAGAAGTAATGTTTGTGCAACCACTAAACGCTGAAGTACCGATACTTGTTACGGGCAAACCATTGTATGTTGCCGGAATAACAATTTCTCCTGTCGCTTCAACATTACAAGCATCCACCGTATAGTAGGTACCATCTTCGCTAAGAACGAATGTTAATAAACCATCTGACGTCATTTTTTCTTCTGATACATAGCCACAAACAGTACATTCACGGAATTGTATATTTGCATCATAATCGTACTCGTAATCGCCATAACTATGGTCTGTTTTTTCAATTACTGCATATTCTGTTTCTCCACATATTGAACAACAACGTGATTCTGAGCCTTCTTCGACACAAGTTGCCTCTTCCGAAACTGTCCATTCACTGAAATTATGCCCTGTTGCTATAATTTCTGTTACGTCAATTTTATCATCACAATGAAGACAATGACGTGATTTGCTACCATTTTCTGTACATGTAGCCTGAACATCTATTGTCCATTCAGTTGAATAAGCGTGACCTGTGGCGGCAATTGTTTCAGTTTTTATGATTTCACCGCATTCTGTGCAGTAAAGATGCTTAAGACCATCTGTTGTACAATCGCCTTGTGTTTCAATCACCCAAGCATCTTCGGGTGAATGAGCAATTATAATAAGCTCATAAGAAATGTCATCATAAGTTACATATACACAACCTACACCTACAAAATCACCAAAGCCTTCAATAGTATAATCGGTAACCTCTGCACTTGTACCATCATTGTAAGTTACGGTAACCACCATACCGGTAGTATCAAATCCACAACCAATAATCTGGTCCATATTTTCAGGCTCAACAACAGTCATTGAAACTGCCTTTTTCTCTATAACAGTTACCTGAATAATAACTTTCTTGCCTGAATATGAAACAATCAGGTTTTTAGTACCTGCTGTTTTGGGTAAGGTAGAAACAGTGAAATCTGTTACTTCTTCGCTTAATCCGCTATCATATGTTGCGGTAACAACCATACCTGTTTTATCAAAACTGTCACCAACAAAATAGGTTGTTTTATCAGGCATTTTTGTAACAGTAATTGAAAGAAGTGTTTTTGCGGTAAATGTTACAGTAAAGGATGCTGTAACATCACCACATCTAACAATAACCTCTTGCTCACCCACAACAGTATTATCATATTCCATTTCGTAATTGGTAATATAATCTATTGTACCATCTTCAAATTCTGCTTTAACAACAAGACCGGTAGTATCAATTTCCTGACCTTCGATATACGAGGTTTTATCGGGTAAAGAGTCGATAATTAAAGCCTTAGGAACATATGCAACTTCATCAAATTTAGTTGCACCACAATATGTACACTTATACTGCTTTAAAAATTCGTTTTTATTTTCAGGATTTGTAACATATTCATAATTATCATAATCATAATTATGGTCAATAGTAGGAATAACCTCACTTGCGCACGCTTCTCCACATTCACCGCAATAGCCTGTTTTCACACCTTCTGTTTTGCAGGTAGGCTCGGTAGTCACAACCCATTCGCAAACATCGTATTCGTGTGCAGGAATCACTGCTGAATCTTTCTCCAAATCACAATATATGCACTTATATGATTCAACACCCTCTTTTGAACATGTTTCCGCAGATATAACAATCCATTCATATGTATGATCTGTGGAGTTATAATGAATAAATGCATTTTCAAGATCAGTATTATAATTCCCTATCTGAATCTGATTCCATTCATCTTCAGAACCTTGGTAAAAAACATATTTAAAACCGGAACAATTTAAGAAGCAATTGTCACCTATACTTGTCAGACTTATGGGAAGAATAATAGATTCAAGACTAGTGCAGCCACTAAATGCTTCTGTATCTATAGTTGCCACACTACTTCCGATAGTACATGATGTAAGACTGGTACAATTTTCAAAAGCATCTGAATCTATTTCTTTTACACTATCCGGAATTACAATAGATTCAAGACTTACACAACCTGTAAACATATCGTAACTTACCATACTTAAACTATTTGAAAGTTCAACTGATACAAGATTGTCACATTCTTCAAAAGCACGTTGATCTATAATCTTAACATTATCAGGTATTTCAACTGATATAAGATTGTCGCAATCACGGAAGGCCAATTCCTCTACAGAAGCTACGCTACTTGGAATTGTATACGAAGCACCTGGTTTTTCAGAAGGATACTGTTTTAATATTGTTTTATTCTTGTTAAAAAGCACACCATCATATGAGGTGTAGTTTTCATTGTTTTCATCTACAGAAAACGAAATTAAGCCGTCACAATAAAAAAATGCGCACACTTCTATAAGTGATGTATTTGCAGGAATATAAACATATTCAATGTTTTTGCACCATGCAAAAGCATAACCCTCTATAGTTTTTACATTTTTACCTATTTCAACAGAAGTAAGTCCTGTACAACTGGAGAAAGCCCATTCTTCTATTATTGTTATATTATCCGGAATAACGATTGATTTAAGGCTTGGACAAGATTGAAAAAACCAACTATCTATTCTCTTTAATCCCTTACCAATTGTAACTGAAGTGAGGGAGGTACAACCATAAAAAAGATAATAGTTAGTCTGTGTAACACTATCTGGAATCACAAAGCTTTTCAGAGATTTACAATTCTTAAAAGCAGCAGAACCAAGAGATGTTACATTATCAGAAATATCAACAGATTCAAGACTTGTACAATCACAAAACGCCTCATACCCTATTTGATACACACTATCAGGAATTATAACTGATGTTATCATCGAGCAACCTTTAAATGCTTGGTCAGAAATCACCTTAACGGGTAAACCATTGTATTGTGACGGAATTGTAACCTCCCCTTCTGCTACTTTATTACAGCTAGTCAAGGAATAATAAGCTCCGTTGCTACTTTTCACGAAAGTGAGATACTCTTCGTTTGCAGCTTCTGCTCTGACCGCAAAAAGCCCGCTGAAATCAAGCTCACTAAGCCCTACGGAAGCAGAGCTGAAAATGATAGCGATTGCTAAAAGAACTGATAATAATTTTTTCATATCGTACCCTCCATTTTTTAGATACACATATACATTTTAATATTATCACTAATGAAAAATAAAAACAATAATTTTCCAAAATTTCATATACCTATTATAGGGAAAATAGTTAATTATTTTTTAATTGACAAAATCGTGTTAAAATGTTAATATTTTCGTGGTGATATTTATGAAAAAAATTATTTTAATTGCAATTTTAATTTTAACAATTTCTTGTCTTTTTGGTTGTGAAGGTGGTAAATCTGAGGAAACCACAACCACTACTGCTGCTACAACAACTGAAAAAGCTCCTGAAAAATATGAGGATAGCAAATTTGTTGGCAAATGGTATAACGCATATTCCGATGAAAAGGCTCCATCTTTCGAGTTAAAAGCCGATGGTACTGCAATTTACAAAGGCGAAACAAAAGGCAAATGGACTGATGAAGGCGAAGCAATTACCATCAGTATGAAAATTGACGGTGAAAAACGCAAAATGTCCGGCTATTTTATTATTGCAGGTGATGGATTTTCTTGCAGAGCAACACCCGAAAATCAACACTACCTTGATGATGGCGAGGGTGAGCTTCAGCTTGAAATTATGCTCACAGAAAACACCTGTATAGATTGCGTAAAAAAAGACAAAAAGAAATAAAACCCTAATAAACATTTTGCACTCCAACCGTTTTGTAATGGTTGGAGTGCATTTTATCTTTTTAAAGTTTTTAAATAGGCTTTTTGCTCTTTTGTTATTCTAAAGCTTTCTATTGCTTTCTGAATTGTTTTATTATGAGTCCATTTATCAAGAGCATTATTCTCTACAATTCTGACTGCGTCCTCATATTGCTTTGCAAGTGCAGTTGCAAAATACCAAGCCCTTGCCATATTGATGTAATATTCTTCGCTTTCTATTTCTCTAACCCATTGAAGATATTCGGGCTTGAAATCTTCTTCAAGATAATAATTTATTAAGCAATTTACAGCAAAGCGAATTGTGTATATGTTTTTTGAATTCAGCCATCTTTTTATATCTTCGGAAAGTTGGCTTTTATACTTTTTCAGAATTTTCGGACGCATCATATCACAGGTTGCCCAGTTATCTACAAAGGGAAGAAATTTGTTCAATTCTTGAATCAGAGTTTCATAATCTTTTATTTCTTCCAGTAAAAAGGCGTGTAAATTATCTTCTTCATAGTATTTATGAGGAAGATTTTTTAAAAAGTATTCCGCCTCTTCCTTTTTAGAAAAATCCTTTGCAAATTTCCTCAAAACAGGAGTTCGGATACCAATAACTTTGTCAGGATTTACCGTTGGCATAAGCTTCTGGTGAAACTCTTTGTATTTTAAATCTTGCAGTTCAAATAGTTCTTTTTCTAGCATTATTTATTTTCGTCACCTCTACAAAGAGAAGCAGTCAGGGGGCAACCCACCACCACGCCTATGGCGTGGTCCCCCTCCCTATTTTGTCTTCGACAAAACAGGGATGATAATTATTCCGCTGTTTTTTCCAATTCAATACTAAATAAAAAAACGCCTTCCGGCGTTTCTTTTATTGCATAGGAGGATTCATAACATCGCTTTCATCAGGCATAACAAATGCTGCTACAATATAAACTAAAAGTCCGCTACCACCTAAAAAGAAGAAAAGTGCCCAGGCAAGACGAATCAATGTTGGATCCATATTGAGGTATTCTGCAATACCTCCGCAAACACCTGCTATTTTTTTGCCATCCTGTTTTTTATATAATCTTTTTTTATTATACCAAAACCTGTGAACGTAGTCAATAACGAAGAAAACGGTGATAAACAGTGAAATAAGACATTATATTATATT
>JAZNHK010000118.1:0-19750 GCA_045576915.1 Acutalibacteraceae bacterium | reverse complement strand
TGACAAATATGTTATAATTCAAATGTATAAATATGTAATTTTGATTTGGTGGAATCACAATGAAGAAAAACTTCAAAAAAGCATTAGCTGTGCTTATGGCTACAATGATGCTCCTTTCAGTAGTGAGCGTGTTTGCAGCTGCAGCTTCTTACACAATTACCTTTGGTCCCGGTAACTATGGTAATGAGAAGGACATAACATTTACAATGACTGAAGAAAAAGGTACAGTAATCACTCTTCCTGGTGTTACCTATACCCGTGAAGGCTATGATCAGATCGGTTGGACATCATCAAAGTCAAGTTCAGGTAGCACAACATCTTCCACATATCTTGGTGATGTTGGTGCATCATACACGGTTACAAAAAAAGTTAATGCATATCCTTATTGGAAGATTAAGTCATTTGATGTTGTTTTCGCTCCCGGTGCAGATGGCGTAGGTGAGGGAAAAACAGTGTCTGTTAACTACAACAAAACAACAAAATTTCCCGGTAATATTTTCACACGTGAAGGCTATGTTCAGATTGGTTGGTCTACAGTAGACGGTGGCGAGGTTGAGTTTGGTCTCACTGCTACAACACCTAAAATTGTTGATGACACTACATATTATCCTGTTTGGGAGATTTGTGATTATAGCTTTGATGCAAGTATTTCAAGCGTTTTCTTTGGTAATGTTTGTATGGGTTATGCACCAATTGCAACAGAAAACTTAGTTATTACAAACGAGGGTAATATGGTTCTTAATTACACATTACCCACATCTTCCGCATACGAAGTTAAGGTTGTAAAAGGTGATCTTTCTCTTAGTGCAGGTGAGTCTGTAACGGTTGCTATCAATCCTGTAGATGGTCTTGCAGAAGGTGACTATGCAGAGAATTTGTTCTTCGATTGCGATACTGATGTTTCTGATTTTTACGTTGCAGTTTCTTTTGCTGTAAAGAGTCATAACTTTATAAGATACGAGTCCAATAATGATGCTACTTATTCAGCGAATGGTACAAAAACTGCATACTGCACAAGAGATTGCGGTGCTAGTGATACAATCGTTGATGAGGACACAATGAAGCTTTATGGTGCAGAGCATAACGCTGCAGTTGGTCTTTCTAAAGAATATATCTACCACAGAACAGTTCGCTTCACAGCATATGGTAGTGGTTCAGATGATTTTGAGGGTGTTATAGGTAAGCGTTTTGTTCCTGTTTCATGGTATGTAAACGATGAATATAATGGCGAGTTTGAAGATGGCAACTATTTGGTTGAATATACTCATACTAAATATGGTGAATACACTCTTACAATTCAGTACATTGAAGAAGCTTATGATGAAGAAACAGGCGAATGGGTTGCAACAGGTGTAACTTCTGAAAGTGTATATGAATATGAAGTTGCTCCAAATGAAAAAGAACAGGATGACGTTCAGTCTGATAACATTCTTAGTATCTTTACAAAAATTTTCCAGACAATCCTCTCATTCTTCACAGGTCTTTTTGGTTAATTTATAAATGATTTTAAAAGCTACCATGTTAATGGTAGCTTTTTTATATCTTGAAAGTAGAAGATTATATGCTATAATTATTCATATGGTTATATTTGGAGTGGGATTTTTATGGGTAAAAACATAATTGTTGCAGGTGGCGGTCATGGTGGTATTGCGGTTGCTTCGATTTTGGCAAAGAGTGGTTATGATGTAACTGTATACGAAAGAAATTCAAGAGAAAATATGGGATACGATTGGACGGATATTTTCGATCCCAAGGCACTTAAAAGTGCTTTTATTCCTATGCCGGCAAAAAGCCTTTTTGAGTATAAAGAAAATATGACGTTTTATTCTCCGGATGAAAAGACTCCCATCAAACAACAAGTTCCTCAAGACCAGCTTGAAATTAAAATGGAACGAAAGGATATTTATAATCTGCTTATTGATACTGCACATAAAAACGGGGTTAAATTTCTTTATAACTGCAATATAGAAAGTGCAATTGTTGAAGATAATCGCGTTGTTGGTATAAAAACCAGTCAGGGCGATGTTTATGGCGATTTAATAATAGATGCTTGTGGTTGCGAATCTCCCGTAAGAAGTAGTTTGCCTGATGAGTTTGGTATTCAAAAGCATCCTGATAATAATGAGATATTTTATGTGTACAGAGCATTTTATAACAAAGCTACTGAAAAACCTGTTGAAGATAAATATAAGGTCTGCCTTCTTCCTGAGGGAAAATTGGGAATAGGTTGGGTTGCTACAGAGGAAGAGTACACAGATTTACTCATAGGTCGTTTCCAACCATTTGATATGGATGAAGTGGAGCGTACCACACAGTTTTTTAGAAGTCGTAACGAAAGTCTCGGTATCGAGGTTGTGCGTGGTGGTCAATTTGTTTTGATTCCTGTGCGACAATCACTTTCTCTTTTGATTGCTGATGGTTATGCTGCAATAGGGGATAGTGCATTTATGACAGTTCCTATTATAGGTTCGGGTATAGCTAACTCATTCAGGGCAGCGCCGCTTTTAGCAAAAGCAATAATGGATGACAGAACTGAGAGTTATACTGCCGAAGTGTTATGGAAATATCAGGTGAGTTTTTATAAAAATATGGGTGCAGGTTTAGCTCCGTTGGCTGCAGTAAAGCTTTTGCTTACGCGTATTACACCCGAACAACTTGATTACATATTTGAAAAAGGTATACTGACATGGAAAGAAATGACAATTACCGCTGATAGTACGGGTATAGGTGACTTTTTGCATTTTTCCTCTGATATGCCGGCACGTGCACTTGCTATTATTAAAGATAAGGAGCTTTTGAAAAAACTTTTGAAGGTTGGTGCAGATATCGGTAAGGTGGTTGCAGTGTGTGCGGCTATACCTAAAGTGTATAATAAAGAAAAGGTTTTGAAATGGTCGGCATCTTACGATAAAATTTTTAAACAGAACTCATAGACGGGAAAATATATTAAAATAAAAAACGGAACAAACGCTTCATCAAAGCAGGTTTGTTCCGTTTTTTGTTAAGTTATTCAGCTAGTTTGCAAACATCAATCCATTTAATGTAACCAGAGTATTTCTCTAATTGCTTAGGCGTTAATTCGATGGCACTGTTGCTACTTCCGCAAGCAGGAAAAACAGTTTCAAAACGCTTTATACTTTCATCAAGGTAAACCTTGACTCCCTTGTTAATTGCAAAAGGACAAACACCACCAACCGCGTGACCTGTTTTTTCTTCAACCTCATCAAAGGTAAGCATTTTGGCTTTTGCACCGAAAAAAGCTTTATACTTTTTATTATCTATTTTAACGTCGCCCGCTGTAACAATGAGAATGGTGGAATCATTAACAGAAAATGAAAGCGTCTTTGCAATTCTGCAACCATCAGTATTCAATGCTTTTGCTGCAAGTTCAACTGTTGCACTCGATACGGGGAATTCTAAAATTTTATCTTCAATTCCAAACCCTTTAAAATATTCTCTGACTTTTTCAATGGACATAGTGTTTGCTCCTATAAATTATATTAAATATTTTGTACTTCTATTGTTAGGCAATAAATGGAAAATGTGATATTATTTATGAGGCGTATATTTACTTCTAAAATATCACCAAGTTTTCTCCCACCATAATCATAGGTTCTGTCGTATGTTGAAAATACTTCTTGTATGAATTTTGGCGGAGCATCACATTGTACTTTGTTAACACTTACATAATCAATGATTTGGTCATCCCATATACATAAATTAGTTAAACCAATAAAACTGTTAAATTTAACTACGAAATCTTTCTGTAATGCATCATTATAAACATAAAGGTCTGCACAATTATATGATATTTTTATATTATCAATATTACTGTCAGCCCAGTCCATGTTTTCAAATTTCATTTATTACCACAACCTGTTTTGTATTGTAGCATATTAATTTGGTGTGTGCAAGGAATAACTTAATAAAACCTCTTCACTATTCACTCTTATCTCTTAACTGAAATTCCGTACACGGAAGTTTTATTAGTGAAGAGTGAATAGTTAATAGTGAATAAGTAAAAATTCCGCACACTTTCGTGTACGGAATTTTTTGGTGGAGATGGTGGGAGTCGATGGGCTCTGCCCATCGTTTGCTACGCAAACACCCGATTGTGTTCGGCTTCGCCGAAGGGGTTCGACTCCCGTGTTACTGTTTTACATAAAAAATAATAGTCCAACCTGATGGTTGAACTATCATTCTGGTGGAGATGGTGGGAGTCGAACCCACGTCCGAAAATCTATTCCCGAAACTTTCTACGAGCGTAGTTTATCTTTTTTTATTCCCTTGAAAAAACGCCGGTAAACAGGCTTTTTCCCTTGGTAGCCCTTTAATCCGTGACAAGGTACAAGGCTCTCGCTTGTTCACGTGCACCGCTAAGCGACGCCCTTATCTGAGTCGCGGTACTCTCAGGAAGGACGGCAGCTGACTTAAGCAGCTGCTAAAACTGTTCTATTATTGTCAGTTATTTTTAAAATTGTGGTTTTTAAAGCGGTACCACGCCTCTGCTCGCTTATAACGGTTCAAAATCCCCGTCGAAATCCTTTCATCCCCCTATATTTCGCTTCGCTCAAATTAAGAGTGAAAAGTGAATAGTGAAGAGTTAAGGGGACGCGTTGCGTCCGATTTTATTGGTTTTTTAAAGACATAGCACGTTGAATATTTCTTTCGGCATCGCGTTTAGCTTCAGTTTCACGCTTATCATAATTCTTTTTACCCTTGCAAAGACCTATTTGCATTTTTGCTCTTCCTCTTTCATTAAAATAAACCGAAAGAGGAATAAGGGCACAGCCTTGTTGCTTAACTTCACCCATAAGCTTCATTATCTCTTTTTTGTGCATTAAAAGTCGTTTGGGTCTTAAGGGGTCACGATTGAAACGATTGCCCATTTCATAAGGCGAAATATGCACACCATTTGCAAGCATTTCGCCATTAACAACATTACACCAGGAATCCTTAAGATTCATTTTACCTGCACGTACAGATTTAACCTCTGTGCCAAAAAGCTCAATACCCGCTTCATAAGTTTCAAGAACAAAGTAGTCATGGTATGCTTTTTTGTTCTGTGCAACTGTTTTATTCTCAAGTTTCACCATAACTACTCCTTTCTAAAATTGGCAAATTGGAAGTGGCAATTTTCGGGGAAGCTCCGATTCCAAACTTTATAATCGGCTTCGCCCCGACGTTTTGCGTTTTGCACCTAGCATTTTGCATTATAATTCTGATCTTCCTGCCAAGGCTCTCATCAGGGTAACGTCATCGGCATACTCGATATCAGCCCCGACGGGAATACCATAAGCAAGTCTTGTAACTTTAACTCCGAATGGTTTGATAAGTTTGCTGATATACATAGCTGTTGTATCACCCTCAATTGTGGGATTGGTTGCCATAATAAGTTCAGTTATTTCACCACCGGCAGCTCTTTCCACAAGACTTTTTATAGTAAGCTGTTCAGGACCGATTCCGTTCATAGGAGAAATTACTCCGTGAAGAACGTGGTATACACCGCTGAAATCTCGTGTTCTTTCCATAGCAAGAACATCCTTGGGTTCTTCCACAACGCAAACCATTCCTTTATCTCTGTTTACACTTTCGCATATAGGACAAAGTTCATTTTCTGTAAGATTGTGGCAGAGTGAACAACGGTGAATTTTTGTATGGGCATCCATAATTGCATTTGCAAATTCTTTTGCCTCATCATCAGTTAAATCAAGCACATGAAAAGCCATTCTCTGAGCTGTTTTTCTGCCAATAGAAGGCATTTTCTGGAACTGCTCAATTAACTTTTCCAGTGCTGCAACATCATAAGCCATATCAGAAACCTAAACCTGCAGGAAGACCGAGACCGCTTGTTGCACTACCCATTCTCTGCTCCATAGTTTCAGCTGCCTTTCGGATTGCTTCGTTAGTTGCAGCGATAATCATATCGGAGAGAATTTCAACATCATCGGGGTCAACAACATCGGGTTGGATGTTAACTGCGAGAACCTCGTGTTTGCCGTTAACAGTAACTTCAACTGCTCCGCCACCTGCACTTGCAGTGAATTCTGAATTTTCAACTTCTTCTTGGATACGATTCATTTCGTTTTGCATATCCTGGATTTTTTTCATCATTGCTGCCTGGGAGTTGCCACCCTGATTAGGAATTCTTGCTTTCATGTTATTATACCATCCTTTTTAAAGATTTATTCTTCGATAATAAAATCAATATTATGTTTATTTAATTTTGTGAGAAACGCATCAATAGGTTCAGCAGTTTCGTCTGCAGCAGGGGAAGAGCCATCATTGTAAATCATAGGTTTAAGCTTTTCTCCGGTTGCTCTCATAAGTGCTTGTGCAATTGCATCTGAGTGCATCTTTTGCTCAAATAACAACGGGAAAGCGGTGTTTTTCGCTTTTATAAAGACTGTGTTTCCTGCTCTGTAAGCGGAAGAGCCGATAAGCATGGGATACAATGGTCTGTTGATTTTGGAAAGTTGGTTCAACGTGTTTTCCCAAGCTGCAAAGGGTACAGCGTTATCTTCATCTGTAACAATGCCGGGGTCAACCTTTTTCTGTGATTGTGCAACAGAAACGGGCTGAGGTTCAACTTCTTTTATAACCGGTTCCTCGGGTGTTGCTTCCGTAATTTCAGGAGTAAAATTGCTTTGAACAGGTGGCTCGTCATAAGGGATAGAGTCAACGGATACATTATCAGCTTCTCTATCTTCCATAAACACGGGTTCAGGGGATTTTGTTTCTGTTGGGATGTATTCGGTTTTCTTTTCTTCAATTACCTGAATCGGCTTTTGTGCCTGCGCTACTGTTACTTTTACTCCTTGTGCTTTTAAAAGCATAAGCTGAGCTTCTAATTCATCAAGACGGCGGATAACAGCCGCATTATCTGTTGAAAGAGCAGGGGAACAAAGTCTTATAAGAGTTGTTTCTGTTTGTGCCCTTTGGTGTGAACTGTATTTAAGCTGTGAAGCTTCACGGCAAAGAGTTTCCATAATATGAAGAATTGTTCCGTAAGTCATTTTTTGAGCATCTTCTTTATACCTGTTTAATTCATCAGGTGTGCTCACAATGAATTTTTCCGGATTCCTTGTTGTCTTTGCCATCATAACATTTCTGAAATGATTTACAAGCTCACTCATTAGTCTTTCCATATCGCAGGAAGATGAATGGAGCCTGTCGATTATATCAAGCACTCTGGGACTATCCTGATTTAAAAGTGCGTCAGAAATTTCAAATAAATAATCCTTGCCCAAAAGACCTGCGGCGTTACCTACTGTGGTTACAGTAATTGGTTCGTTGTAGCCTGCACATTGGTCCAGAATTGAAAGTGCATCACGTAATGCACCATCGGAAACTCTGGCAATAAGGAGTGCGGCATCGCTTGAAAGCTGAAGATTTTCGTTTTCAGCAACTGTCATAAGTCTTGCGGCAATATCTTCCGGAGGGATTCTTCTGAAATCGAATCGCTGACATCTGGAAAGGATAGTAGCGGGAAGCTTTTGAACCTCTGTGGTTGCAAGGATAAATAATACGTGTTCCGGCGGTTCTTCAAGAGTTTTCAGAAGTGCGTTGAACGCACCTGTTGAAAGCATATGAACCTCGTCGATTATATAAACTCTGTATTTAGCTGATGCGGGAGTAAAATTTACTTCGTCCCGCAAATCACGGATGTTATCAACACTATTGTTACTTGCAGCATCGATTTCTGTAACATCAAGAATTGAGCCGTCATCAATACCGCGACAAATCTGACAGTCATTACAAGGACTACCGTTAACAGGGTTGAGGCAGTTGACTGCTTTTGCGAGAATTTTTGCACATGTGGTTTTACCGGTACCACGTGAACCGGTAAAGAGATAAGCATGAGAGAGCCTGCCGGTAGAAATCTCATTCATAAGAGTTTCCGTAATATGATTCTGACCGGAAACATCTGAGAAAACCTGAGGTCTCCATTTTCTGTATAAAGCTCTGTACAAATTTCTCACTTCCTTAAAATAAAAACTTACGCTCCACTCGGTCACACGACGAGCAGGCGGACTGTGGCGCACAGAACGGTCCGCTTAATGCTGCTCGGTTCCCCGCCTGACATGGTTCACGGTGCCCCGTCGCACAGGACCCACCCGTCGCATGACCGAATTGAGCGTAAGTTGTTACTACATTATATATTATTAAAGTATAAAAATCAATAGATAAAAAGGAAATTAACCTTCATATTCGTCTTCATTTTCCCAGTTATGCCAAACGTCCTGGATATCATCGTTATCATCGAACATATCAAGCATTTTAGTCATGTTTTTCATGCTATCCTCATCTTCGAGACGAGTATATGTCTGGGGGATGTAAGCAGTTTCGCTACTGACGAACTTATAACCCTTTGCTTCAAGGTCGCTTGTAACAGCTCCGAGGTCGTTGGGGTCAGTACGGATTTCGAAGATTTCTTCATCATCTGTGATAAAGACAATAGCACCGCATTCAATAGCGTCTTCCATAAGCTTGTCTTCATCAACATCTTCTTTTTCTATGATAATTACACCGTAGTAATCAAACATAAACATAACACAACCGGATGTGCCCATGTTTCCGCCGTATTTGTCGAAATAGTGACGAACATCACCTGCAGTACGGTTACGGTTGTCTGTAAGTGCTTTTACAACAACTGCAACACCATTTGGACCGTAGCCTTCGTAAATGATTTCTTCATAGTTGTCAGAAGATGTGTCACCGGCAGCTTTTTTGATTATTCTTTCGATGTTTTCATTGGGAACATTGTTTGCCTTTGCTTTTGCAATAACGTCTTTAAGTTTGGAGTTACCTGCAGGGTCGGGACCGCCATCGCGAACCGCTACTGCAATTTCACGGCCAATTTTGGTAAAAACCTTTGCTCTTGCACCGTCAGTTTTTTCTTTTTTTCTTTTAATGGTACTCCATTTGGAATGTCCTGACATTTGAATGCCTCCAAAACAATATAATCTGTAAGCGAAGTATTATAGTAATAAATACAACTGATACATATTATCACAAGACTTTTATTTTGTCAATAATTTTAATAGGTGAATACTATTACTATTTTTGACTAAAAATACCAATAAGAAATTTTTATTTGAAAGGAAATAAAAAAGAAAATATGAAAAAAGAGTGGAAACATTTTCCTTATTATGCTAGAATACTACTTAATTATCGGACAAATTGGAGTGGTACTATGAAATACGACTTACAAAAGAGAAAATTATTTGATGGTGTAGAGCTTTGCACAGTTAGTGCGGAGGGCTTTAAAACTGCCTGTGCATCATTAAACTTTGTTATGCCTTTAGGAGAAAAAGCTTCTCTTTATGCACTTGTTCCCAATGTGCTCACTCGTTCTTGTAAGGAGTATCCGGATGTTACAAGTATTGAAAAGAAGCTTGCGTTGCTTTATGGTGCAGAGGTTGTTATTGATGTTTCAAAATCCGGTGAAAATCAGGTTTTGAAAATTGAGATTTCTTGTATAGATGACAGATTTTCCATTGATGAGGAAAGTATAACAGATGAATGCTTGAAGCTTTTGTTTCAATTGGTATTTGAACCCCGTCTTGAAAATGGTGTTTTTTGCAGTGATGATGTTGAAAGCGAAAAACGTCTTCTTAAAGAACGCTTAATTGCCGAGAACAGCGATAAGAGGTCTTATGCAAAAAATCGTTGTAACGAGATAATGTTTGAAAATGAATTATACGGCATTCATCGTTATGGTACAGTTGAGGATATTGAAAAAATCACACCTGAAAGCCTTTTTGAAGCATATAATGAAATTCTTTCTGATGCAAAGCTTCTTGTATGTGTAAGTGGCGGTAATTTCAGTAACGTTGAAGAGCTTCTTGATAAATATGTGGATGACCGGAATGCTGCCCTTAATGAAACTCTTTATGTAGAGTCCTGTGAAGATGTTAAATACGTTAAGGAACAGGAAGAAGTTAAACAAGGGAAGCTTGTTATGGGCTTCAGATTGGGTATGAAGAGTGAAGATGATAATTACGCTGCCCGTCGTATTATGGTGGATTTATTCGGTGGTAGCCCTCATTCAAAGCTTTTTACAGTTGTTCGCGAAAAAATGAGTCTTTGCTATTACTGTTCTGCAGTTATGTTTCGTCATAAGGGTGTTATGCTCGTGCAGAGTGGTATTGAAAGCTATAACGAGGAAAAGGCAAAAGTCGCCATTCTCGAACAGCTTGAAAATATAAAACATGGTGAATTTTCAGATGATGATATCGCTTCTTCCGTTAAATCTCTTGAAGATGGTTTCAGAGGCTTTTCAGACTCTGCTGAAGCTGTTGCAACATGGGTTACTTCGCAGATTTGTGCAAAAGAATTTTTGTATCCTGATGATTTTATTGAACAGTTCAAAAAAGTAACAAGAAAAGATATTATTGAGGCAGCAAAACAGGTTACGCTTGATACTGTGTTTATGCTTGAAGGTACTGCGGAAGGCGGTGTTTGATGATGAAAGAAAATGTGATTAAGTATGTAAAAAATGAAATTCTGGGTGAGGGTTATTATAGCATTGACCATAAGTCAGGCTTGAAAATATTTGTTTATCCCAAACCTGAATATGCCTCTGCCTATGCAGTTTTCGGAACAAAATATGGTTCAATTGACACTCGTTTCAAACGTAGTGATAGAGAAGAGTTTACGGAAATTCCTGCAGGTACGGCTCATTTTCTTGAACACAAGCTTTTTGAAAGCGAAGAGCTTGACGCTTTCCAACGATATGCAAAAACCGGAGCAGCTGCCAATGCTTATACAAGCTTTGACAGAACCTGTTACTTGTTTTCCTGTACAGGTCATTTCAAGGAGAATTTTGAAATTCTTCTTGATTTTGTAAGGCATCCGTATTTTACAGAAGAAACAGTAAAAAAAGAACAAGGTATTATCGGTCAGGAAATTGATATGTATAAGGATTCACCCGAGTGGGAATGTCTTTTCAATTTGCTTGAATGCTTATATCATAAGCATCCCGTTAAAATAGATATTGCGGGAACAAAGGATTCTATTGCAGAAATTACAGCAGAAATGCTTTTCTCCTGCTATGAAACATTCTATAATCTTTCAAATATGGCTCTTGCGGTTGCAGGTAAAACAACTGTCGAAGAGGTTTTGGAGGTTGCTGACAGACTTTTAGAGGCCGGTGAATATGTTACAGTTGAACGTGCTTTCGAAAGAGAAGAAGATAGTATTGTTAAAAACTATGTGGAAGAAAAGCTTCCTGTAGGAACACCTGTTTTTTCATTGGGTTATAAAGAAACTTTCTTTAACGAAAGCTGTACTCTTCAGGAAGAAATTGCAGTGTCATTGCTCCTTGATATTATTGCCGGTCAGATTTCGCCCTTGTATAAAGAACTTCTCGATGAAGGACTTGTTAACGGTACTTTCAGCACAGAATTCTTTAATGGTCATAATTACGGCGTTACAATTTTTTCAGGAGAATCTGCAAATCCTGAATCAGTGGCAAGAAAAATCAATGCTTGTATAAATGAATTAAAGAAAAATGGTGTCACAGAAGAGCAGTTTGAAACAGTACGTAAAAAGCAATACGGAAAAACAGTAAGAGCTTTTACAGATATTGATACAGTTGCCAATGGTCTTATAGTTTCACATTTTGAAAATGAAGAGCTTTTCTCTGAATTTGAAGTTATTAAAAGCCTGGAGCTTGATTTTGTTAACGAACTTTTGAAAAAAATATTCAATGAGGATAAAGCAGCTCTTTCCGTAATAAAAAAATAAAGGCAACGGAAAAACGTTGCTTTACATAAAAGCAGGAGGGATAAAATGGAGTGGTTTGCAGATTTTGCAAGAGTCACATTTGGTGGAATAGGAACAACTTTTGATGTTTCGTCAGTTTTCTGTGAATTCAACATTGGTGATAATCTTATACAGATAAAATGGTATGGTGTTATTATAGCTTTTGGTTTTACTCTTGCGGCACTTTTTGGTGGCCGAATTGCATACACATGGAGAGTGAATTTAAGCAAAATGGTTGATGTTCTGATTTACGGAACATTTGGCGGTATAATTGGTGCGAGAGCGTACTATGTAATATTCCAATGGGATTATTATAGTCAGAATCCTGCGGAGATTTTTCAGATATGGAATGGCGGTCTTGCAATATATGGCGGTATAATCGGTGGTATTCTTGCAGCTTTTATAACTTGTAAACTGGAAAAACTCAATTTCCTTAACCTTCTTGATATGGTAGGTATGAGCCTTCTCATAGGTCAGGGTATTGGCAGATGGGGTAATTACGCAAACCAGGAAGCATTCGGCTCATTCACAAATGGGAATTTTGGTATGATGAGTAGCAAGGTTGCATCTTACATAGCCTCACATCCTGATAAATTCGGGTTGGAGGGTGTTGCAGATGTAAATGCGTACATCGAAGAAAATAATCTTTTTGTTCATCCCACATTTTTTTACGAATTTGTATGGTGTATGTTAGGTTTTGCGATACTTTATCTGATTCTTAAAAAATTTCGCAAATTCAGTGGTCAGCTATTCCTCACATATGGTATATGGTATGGTTTGGGCAGAACATTTATTGAGGGCTTGAGAACCGATAGTCTGTATATCGGTTCAACAGGAATACGTGTATCACAGCTTTTGTCGGTATGTATTGTTTTGGTTTGCTCAGTGATACTTGTGGGTATGCTTGTCAAAGTGAAAAAACATCCTGTAAAAATTGAGGGGGTGGATTATTTCCCACCTGATGCTGCTAAAATGATTAGCGAAATCAAAGCAGAGAAAATGCAGAAAGAATTAAAAATAAAAACAGTTGATATAGGTGAGGACAAAGGAGGTCAGAAAAATGGCTGAGATTATAAGTGGTAAGGTGGTTTCTTCTGCTAAAAGAGAAGAACTTAAAAATCGTGTTAAGGCTTTAAATGATGATGGTATCAGCGTTGGCCTTGCGGTTATTATTGTAGGCAACAACAGTGCATCACGTGTTTATGTTAATAATAAGAAAAAAGGTTGCGAAGAAATTGGAGTAACCTCATTTGAGTATGCCTTACCTGAAGAAACTACTCAGGAAGAACTTCTTTCTCTTATTCAGGAGTTGAATTCTGACAGCAGAGTCGACGGTATTCTTTGTCAGTTGCCTTTGCCAAAGCACATTGACGAAAAGGAAATACTTAACTCAATTGACCCTAGTAAGGATGTGGATGCTTTCCACCCTGTGAATGTAGGTCATATAATGATAGGTGATTTCACTTTCTTACCTTGTACACCTGCAGGCATTATGGAAATGCTCAAATACTATAATATAACTGTAAATGGTAAAAAATGTGTTGTTATAGGAAGAAGTAATATTGTAGGAAAGCCTATGGCGATGTTGCTTCTTAAAGAAAACGGTACTGTTGAAATATGTCATTCAAAAACAGCAAACCTTAAAGAAGAAACCCTTTCGGCAGATATTCTTGTTGCAGCCGTTGGTATTGCCAATTTTGTAACTGCGGATATGGTTAAAGAAGGTGCGGTTGTTATTGATGTTGGTATGAACAGAAATGAAGATGGTAAGCTTTGCGGTGATGTTCGCTTTGATGAAGTAGAGAGGAAAGCGTCTTACATTACACCCGTACCCGGTGGTGTCGGACCTATGACAATCACAATGCTTCTGGAGAATACTGTAAGGTCGGCGGAAGCAAAATAGGTAATTTACTAAGGTTAAATATAATTTTAAACCTTAAAAAAATACGATTTGGTAAAAATATTACTAAAGTTTACAAAAATTGCATTTTTATGACCTTGTTAATTGCTTGACAAGGAAAATGGCGTATTTTATAATTTATTCAAGATAAATATTAAACGCTTGAATAGTGTTTGTTTCGGAGGAAAAAATAATGAAAATGAAACTTTCGTTCCGTTGGTATGGAGAAACCGATCCTGTTTCTCTTCAATATATTTCGCAGATACCGGGTATGCGTTCGATTGTTTCTGCGGTTTATGATGTTAAACCTGGGGAGGTCTGGCCGGAGGAATCTCTTAAAGCAATGAAAGAACAGTGTGATAAGCACGGTCTTGTTTTTGATGTTGTTGAATCAATTCCTGTCCATGAAGATATTAAATTAGGCAGAAATGATGTTGATAAGCTTCTCGAGGTTTATTGCGAAAACATCAGAAGATGTGCAAAATATGGTGTTAAGTGTGTTACCTATAACTTTATGCCCGTTTTTGATTGGACTCGTACACAGCTTGATAAAGAGGCTAAGGATGGTTCAACAAGCCTTGTAATGTATTGGGAGCAGATGAAGGGTCTTGACCCTCTTAAAGATGATATTCATCTTCCCGGTTGGGATTCAAGCTATACTCAGGAAGAGGTCCGTGAGCTTATTACTGCTTATGGCAAAATAGGTGAAGAGGGCTTGTGGGCAAACCTTGAAAAATTCCTTAAAAAGGTTGTTCCTGTTGCAGAGGAGTGCGGTGTCAGAATGGCAATACATCCCGATGACCCGCCATATCCCATTTTTGGACTTCCAAGAATCATTACTTGTGAAAAGAATCTTGACAGAATGTTAAATATAGTTGACAGCCCTGCAAACAGCCTTTGCCTTTGTACAGGTAGTCTTGGTTGTGCGGATAGCAACGACATTCCTGCTATGGTTGAAAAATATGCAAAAAGGAACAGGATTGCCTTTATGCATATCAGAAATGTCAAGATTATGGATGATGGTTCATTTGAAGAAAGAGCCCATCTCTCTGATTGTGGTTCTCTTGATATGTATAAAATCGTTAAAGCTCTTACAGATAATAATTTTGATGGATATGTTCGTCCTGATCACGGCAGAATGATCTGGGGTGAAACCGGAAAACCTGGCTATGGTCTTTTTGATAGAGCTTTAGGTGCGACTTATATCAATGGTCTTTTTGAAGCTTGTGAAAAGGAGTCTGAATAATATGAATGACATGAATAATAAAATTTCAAGTATCGGCGTTGTTCCTGTAATTAAACTTAATAACCCCGAAAGAGATGCAGCACCTCTGGCAAAAGCACTTTGTGAAGGTGGCATTCCTGTTGCGGAGGTTACTTTCCGTGCTGCAGGTGCAGATACTGCAATCAGACTTATGAAAGCTGCTTGTCCTGATATGCTTGTAGGTGCAGGAACCGTTCTTACAACAGAGCATGTGGATAAGGCAATTTCTGCAGGTGCAGAGTTTATTGTTACACCGGGCTTTGATCCTGAAATTGTTAAGTATTGCGTGGAACGCAATATGCCGATCTATCCCGGTTGCACAACTCCTACAGATTACCACGCAGCTTTGAAGTTTGGTCTTGAAGTTCTTAAATTCTTCCCTGCAGAGCAGTCAGGCGGTCTTGCAAAAATCAAGGCTATGAGTGCGCCTTTCCCTATGTTTAAGGTTATGCCCACAGGCGGAATCGGTCTTGATAATCTTAAAGAATATCTTTCTTGCCCTGTAATTGCGGCCTGTGGAGGTTCTTATATGGTTACCGCTGAGCTTATAGATAATCAGAAATGGGATGAAATTATTGAGCTTTGTAAAAAGAGTGTTGCGATTGTTAAGGAGGTAAGGAAATAATGGCTAAGGTTGTTACTTTTGGTGAAATAATGCTTCGTCTTGCTCCTGAAGGATATTATAGATTTTTCCAGAATGATAAAATGCAGGCTACTTTTGGTGGTGGTGAAGCAAATGTTTCTGTTTCACTTGCAAATTATGGAATGGAAAGTGTTTTTGTTACAAAGCTTCCGGAACACGCAATAGGACAGGCGGCAATCGATTCTCTTCGTTATTTTGGTGTGGATACATCAAAGGTTGTAAGAGGTGGTGAAAGGGTAGGTATATACTATCTTGAAAAAGGTGCATCACAGAGAGGTTCTGTTTGCATATATGACCGCAAATATTC
The DNA here is from genome assembly GCA_045576915.1 of Acutalibacteraceae bacterium. Taxonomy (GTDB): domain Bacteria; phylum Bacillota; class Clostridia; order Oscillospirales; family Acutalibacteraceae; genus DTU089. The sequence continues at coordinate 3,867 of JAZNHK010000118.1, read as the reverse complement.
TGCTATTCAGCAGGCGAGTGTTTCCGATTTCAATTGGGATGATATTTTTGATGGTGCAGATTGGTTCCATTTTACAGGTATTACTCCTGCATTAGGTGAAAATCTTGTTGATATCTGTCGTGAAGCTTGCAAGGCTGCAAAGGAAAAGGGTGTCAAGATTTCCTGTGACCTTAATTACCGTGGTAAACTCTGGACACGAGAGGAAGCCAGAAAAGCTATGACAGACCTTTGTCAGTATGTTGATGTTTGCATTTCCAATGAAGAAGATGCAAAGGATGTTTTTGGTATAGAAGCTGAAGATACCGATATATATGGTGGTAAGCTTAATCACGAAGGGTACAAATCCGTTGCAAAGCAGCTTGCTGATAAATTTGGCTTTGAAAAGGTTGCAATTACTTTGAGAACATCTATTTCCGCAAGCGATAACGATTGGGCTGGTATGCTCTATGATGGTGAAAATTATTGTTTCTCAAAATCATATCATCTGCACATCGTTGACCGTGTAGGTGGTGGCGATTCATTTGGTGGCGGTCTTATTTATTCGCTTCTTAAGGGTAAAACAACGCAGGAAGCAATTGAGTTTGCTGTTGCAGCATCAGCTCTCAAGCATTCAGTTGAAGGTGACTTCAATCGCGTTGGAGTAAAAGAGGTTGAAAAGCTTGCAGGTGGGGACGGTTCAGGCAGAGTTCAAAGATAACTTCTATAATGTAAAAATGGCAGAATACACATAAAAAAGTGTAAAAATTTGTTAATATTTAAAGTTATAAAACACCTTTGGTAGTCAAGAGTTTCTTGACAATCAAGGGTGTTTATATTATAATTTATCTATCTGTAGTGTTTACGGTAATCTAATTGAAGGGACGTTGTTTTATGACAGCATTTAAAAAACCCCTGTGCGGTATTCTGGCATTTATTCTTGTATTTGTCTTTGTTGCCGCCACTCCCATATCTGTTTTTGCAGAGGAAGAAACCACAATGTCTGCAAAAGAGATTGAACTCAACAAAAAAACTGAAGACGGATATGAATATGTCAAAGTCGAAGCAGGTTCTGCTGTTGAGCTTGTTAAGTATGTTGGTGACGAAAAAGAGGTAAGTCTTCCCACCAAATTAGGTGGTTTAAGTGTTATTACTGTTGGTGAAGGCTGTTTCGAAGGTAACTCAACTGTTGAAAGCGTTAAATTCAATAGTGAAATCGTTACTGTTAAGGACAGAGCTTTTAAGGACTGTACTGCACTTAAAGAGGTTAGAAAAACAGAATCTCTTACTTCTGTTGGTGTATCTGCTTTTGAAGGTTGTACCTCTCTTGAAGAGTTTGAGTACCCTGAATCAGTTACTGCAGTTCCCGAAAGATGTTTTGCAGATTGTACAGCTCTTGCTGAAATCAAAGAGCATAAAAATCTTAAAAATGTTGCAGCAGATGCTTTTGTAGGTACTGTTTGGGAAAATGCTCAGCCCGATGGTGCTCTTGCATTCGGTAGAGTTCTGTACGGCGTAAAGGGTCAGGAAAAGAATATTGAAGTTCCTAAGGGTGTATCTCTTATTGAAGATTATGTTTTCCTTGGTTGCGACTATATCGAGACTGTTACATTAGGTCCTGACGTTGAAGAAATCGGTCTTTATGCTTTCCAGAATTGTACAAACCTTAAAGAGTTTAACTTTGATGATGCTATCGGCGTTCTTGATGCAGGTGCATTCAAAGGCTGTACATCTCTTAAAGTTGCAGATTTCTCTGAGACAACTCTTGCAACAATCGGTTATGAAGCTTTTGCAGGTTGTACATCTCTTGAAGAAATCAAGATTCCTGAAACTCTCTCTGATATTGGTAATTTTGCTTTTGCAAATACAAAATTCAAAGAGATTGAATTTGGCAAAAACATCAACTCCGTTGGTGCAAACAGTTTCGTAGGTAACACAACTCTTGAAACAATCAACGTTGTAAGCAAAAACAAAGAATTTTCTTCTGTTGATGGTGTTCTTTATAACAAAAAGGGTTCAGCTATCGTAACTTTCCCTGCAGGTAAAACAGGTGAATTCCAGATTCCTCAGGGCGTTAGCGAAATCAGAGATTATGCATTCAAGAATTCAAAACTTTCCGTTGTTACTCTTGCAGAAGAACCTGCATTGAACTACATTGGTATCGGTGCTTTTGAAAATTCTCAGATAAAAGAAATCGAAATTTCTGCAAATGTTCAGAAAATCAATAGCAAGACATTCAAAAATGCAGAAAAACTCAACAAAGTAACCTTTAATGAAGGGCTTACATATATTGCTGCAGCAGCTTTTGAAGGCTGTAAAGCTCTTAAAGAAATTGTTCTTCCTGAATCTCTTCATGATATTGCAAACTCCGCATTTAAAAATGCAGGCCTTAAGAGTGTTAACCTTGGCGATGGAGTTGCAAAAATCGGTACAGAGGCTTTTGCGGGAAACAAAGCTCTTACAGATCTTTACATAGGCAAAAATGTTGAAAAACTTGGCAATGGTGCATTTGCAGATTGTGCAAAGCTCGTTGCAGTAAACCTCCCTGCTTCTCTTAAATCTTTCAGCGGTAACGCTTTTGCAGGTTGCAATTCACTTGTTAAAGTTACGGTTGATAAAGATAGCAAGAACTATAAAGCTGTAGGCTCTGCAATCTATTCTGCAGATGGCAAGATTCTTGTTTTGGCAGGTAATAAAAATACAACTTCTCTCATCGTAGCAGATGGTACAGAGGTTATTAAAGCAAACTCATTTGAACTCGCAAAGAATGTTGCAGAAATCAGCCTCCCTGCTTCTCTTACAGAAATCCAGGGTAATGCTCTTGATAATACTGCCTGGTTTAAGAATGCGGCTGGTTTGGTTTATGCAGGTAAAGTCCTTTACAAAGTAAAAGGTGCTGTTTCTAGCGTAGCAGTTGAAGAGGGTACAGTAGCTATTGCTGATTATGCAGTTAATAATCCTGCAGTTACATCTGTTCTTCTTCCGAAAACACTCGTAAAAATCGGTGATAATGCTTTCGCTGGTTCTTCAGTTGTTGCAGTTGCAATTCCTGAAGGTGTTAAATCAATCGGCGTTGGTGCTTTCAAAGATGTTAAGGCTCTTAAAACATTAACTATTGCTGAGGGTGTTGAAACAATTGGTGCAGGGGCATTCAAGGGTTGCTCTTCCTTAAAGACAGTTGCAATTCCTGCTTCTGTTAAACTTGTTCCTGCAGATTCTTTTGCAGATTGCGTGAAGCTTGCTAAAGTTGAAATTGCCGGTGCTGAGAAAATTGGTAAGTTTGCATTCAGCGGTTGTGAAAGCCTTAAAACAATAACTCTTCCTGCAACACTTACTGAACTTGATGCAGAAAGCTTTATGGGTTGCACAGGTCTTGAAGCAATTGATGTTGCAGAAGATAACGCTTTCTATAAATCACTTGATGGTGTAGTTCTTGTAGCAAATGAAGAAAAAGCTGAAGATGGCTCTCTCGTATTCGAAACTATCGCTCTTTATCCTGTAGGTAAAAAGGGTGAATATGCTGTTCCTGAAACTGTTAAGAATATAGCAGATAAAGCTTTCTATAACTGTGATGCTATTACAGCAATTGTGTTTGCAGATGGTTTCGGCAATATCGGTGCAGAAGCATTCTATGATTGTGATAATATTACAACTATCACAATGCCTGAAAGTGCAAGAGGTATCGGTGATTATGCTTTCGCATCTTGTGATAATCTTCGTGAATTTGTAGTTAACAGCAATCTTACTGACTATGCAGATAATGCTTTTGATGGTTGCTACTACATCAACTACGATGCAGTTACAATCAATGTTGCAGATAAAGTCGGAGGCCAAGCGGTCTTAGGAAGACAACCCAGTCAGGCAACTCCTTGGCTCACAGAACGACATGGC